>CAIUQV010000211.1 GCA_903901375.1 uncultured Ignavibacteriota bacterium | reverse complement strand
TTTTGATATGTATGTTAATGATTTTTTGATTATATCTTCAGTTGTTAATGTAACATTTGTGTTCTCTTTCAGTACTTCACGGATGATTTTCTCGGCATCGCTTCTCTGATAACCAAGGTTTAATAAAGCGCTCAGTGCATCAAATCTTGACTGCTCATTGCCGGAAAGGTTTTCAATCCTTGTCTCAATGTCCGGCAGGGAATCATCAGAAATCTTGAATATCTTATCCTTCAGTGCGAGCGAAATCATATCTATTTTCTTTGGGCCTATACCCGGTATCTTTACTGCTGAGAAAGAAGTTTTATTACTTATAAGTCCTATGATTTCTTCAAAAGTTGCATAATAAAGAATTGTGTTGGCTGTCTTTGCACTAATACCGCTGACAGAAATCAGCAATTTAAATATTTCCTTTTCTTTCTCATCGTAAAAACCATACAGGTTAAGTGCATTTTCCTTCACATCAAGGTAAGTTATTAATGAAAACTCTTTGTTTATTTCAGGAATATTCTCAAGAACTCTCTTCGATACATAAACACAATATCCAACTCCGTTAACGTCGAGAACTATCTCATTCCTGTGCCTGTGCTTAAGAATTCCTTTTAGGTATGAAATCATATTTGCCTCCTGTAGATTTTATCAGGGTTCTTTTCGATGAAGTCCTTCCAGTTAGATTTCTTGCCGGAAGTCTTGAAAGAAATTCTTGAGCTTCCTGAGTAATGATGGCAGAGTGCTATTGCAAGCGCATCGGAAGAATCATTAAGAATTTTGTTTACCTTCATTGAAAGAATGTTTTTTATGAATGTCTGAACTGTTTGTTTAGATGAAGAACCGTTACCCGTAACTGATTTTTTAACCTCCCTCGGAGAATACTCAAAAACACTTACTCCAGAATTCATTGATGCGACCATTATGACACCCCTCACTTGTCCGAGTTTAAGAGTAGACTGAATGTTTTTACCAAAGAAAGCAGTTTCGATTGCCAGCTGATCAGGTTTATAGAGATTAATTTTCTTTGTGCAGAAATCGTATATTGTTTTAAGTCTCTCAGGCATTGGTGTTTTAGAACTCATAAATAGAGCATCATAGTCAAGGACTCTGAAAACTCCGTTTATGGATTCAATAACCCCGACACCTGTAACAACAGAACCGGGGTCAATGCCGATAATAATCATTTTAAACTATAAGTCTGCGTTTGTAAATAGGTTTTGCACATCATCGTATTCTTCAATAGCCTCAAGGAACTTAATCACAGCGGCAGATTTATCTTCGTCGAGTGATATAAGTTCTTTCGCTATATACTGCAAACTTGCAGCTTCTATTTTATATCCTTTTTCTTCAAGTCCTTTACGTACTGTTTCCATATTTTCTATCGGGGAAATAATCTCGAAATGTTCATCTTCAGTCTTTAAATCATCGGCACCAAGTTCAAGGATCACTTCCATAACATCGTCTTCAGTATGTGTTCCTTTTTCAATCGTAACAACTCCTTTGCGTTCAAACATCCAAGATACTGAACCTGCCTCACCCATATTTCCGTTGTTCTTTGAAATCATATGACGCAGTTCTGCAACAGTTCTGTTTCTGTTATCAGTAACACTCTGAATGATAACAGCCACACCGTGCGGAGCATATGCCTCATAAGTGATTTCAGTGTACTGAACACCTTCAAGTTCACCTGTACCTTTCTTGATAGCGCGAGTAATGTTATCCTGCGGCATATTGTTAGACTTTGCATTCTGTATCGCAAGTCTTAAGCGAGGATTACCCACAGGATCACCACCGCCGTCACGGGCTGCTATTGTTATTTCCTTAATAATACGTGTAAAAACTTTACCGCGTGCTGAATCAGTCGCAGCTTTCTTTCTTTTAATGGTTGCCCATTTTGAGTGTCCTGACATAACTTTTAAAATAAATTATTTAAAACTGTTAGTGAATTTTAATATCCTTAATTACAAACTTTGTATAACCGTTTTTAAAGCTCTTATCTATTGAGTAACAAATATCACATTCAGTGTCTTTTTCTAACTTGCCAAACATATCCTTAGAATTATAATAGATTGCATTCCATATTTTATCACTGTAACTGTCACTGATTTTCAGGATATGTGCATCTGTTTTAGTGTACTTTACGTCATCGACTATTTTAACATTTCTTGTCATAAATACAGGCTGAGGATTTCCTGGTCCGAATGGTTCAAAGAAAGAAATTATCTTTGAAAAAGTCGGTGTGATTTGGTCAAATCCGATTTCCATATCAATTTCCACTTCAGGCTGAAGTTCGTCGTTCACAAGTTCCATGTTTGAAATATCATTGAACATTAATCTGAACTCATCGATGTTTTCAACTTCTATTTCAAGTCCAGCTGCGTGGCAGTGTCCGCCGTACTGAATTAGTAAATGTTCGCATTTTTTCAGAGCTTCATAAACGTTAAATCCGTTAATGCTTCTTGCAGAACCTTTTGCTGAACCTTTAATAGTAGTCAAAACAACTGCAGGGCGGTTATATCTTTCTACAAGCCTCGCTGCTACAATACTTATCACTCCCGGATGCCAGTCACTGTTATGGAGAACGATACAGTTTTCGTTAGCTTCTTTGTAGTTGCTTTCGTATAAATCAAATGCTTTCTGAGTAATAGTTTTATCTATTTCACGCCTGATTGCGTTTTCATCGTCTAATATAGTTGCAAGTTCAACGAGCATCGATTCATCTTCGCTGGTAAGCAGGTCTACTGCTCTGCTTGCTTCGCCTAATCTGCCTACTGCATTTATCCTTGGCGCAAGAGAAAAGACAATATTTGAAGTATTAACTTTACTTTCTTTAATACCAATCTTTTCAATCAGAGCTTTGATTGAATGTCTGGGATTTGTGTTTATTTTATTAAAACCTTCGTTAACAAGGATTCTGTTTTCATCAATAATAGGAACTATGTCTGAAGAAGTTGCTATAGCAACAAAGTCAAGCAGTGAGTATGCGAATTTCTCATCGTTCTTTATTTTACATACTGACTGAATAAGTTTGTAAGCGACACCAGTTCCGCAAAGATGTTTGAAAGGATATTCACATCCCGGCTGAATCGGGTCCATGATAGCATAAGCATTGGGTAATTTCTCTGGCGGCTGATGATGGTCGCAGATAATGATTTTAATTCCTTTTTCATTTGCATAATCTACTGTATCTATAGCAGTGATTCCACAATCTATTGCAACCAGAAGCTTAATACCTTTCTCATGAGCTTCATCAATAGCACACTTCGATAATCCATATTCCTGATTAATACGATTAGGAATGAAAACTGATACTTCAACGCCAAAGTGTTTCAAAAAGAGTGAGAACATAGATGCACCAATGATGCCGTCGACATCGTAGTCTCCGAGTACCATTACTTTTTCACCTGCGTCGATGCATTCAATAATACTTTGAGTTGCTATATCGCAACCCTTCATCAGAAGAGGCTCGTAGAGCTTATCCAGTGTAGGTTTAAAGAATTTAAAAACTTTAGAATAGTCAGTAACCCCCCTCATAAAGAGGAGTTTTGCTACTGATTCCGGAATTTTAATCTTTCCGTTAAGATTACGCACTTCATTGATAAAAGTATCAAATTGGGCGTGGCCCTTCCCCCCGTTTTCCGGGACCGGGTTTTTGAATTTCCAAATTTTTTCCAATTTCTCTCATATTAATTTTTTTAGTGCTCAAAGGGGGAGTCGAACCCCCACCTGAATACTCAGACTGCACCCTGAATGCAGCGCGTCTACCAGTTCCGCCATTTGAGCTTTTATAGGAATATAGTTTTCCTGATAAAAGAAATTATGAAATCAGGCACGTAAATTCAATTTAAAAAATAATCCGAAAAGTGTGAAAATGAGCTTTAATTGATGTTTTAACTCAGGTCTTTTATGCAGTTATAATATTTTACCCGCTTTTCTGTTTGATAATAAAACAAATGCAAGTCCGGCAATTCCGGTTACTGAGCCAAAGATAAATGCAGCCCTGAAACCTGATAGAATTGTATCTATTGATATTCCGTTTTGTAAAGGATTTTTCTGAGGTACAAAGTAAGAAAATACTGCTCCGAAGAAAACTACTCCTAAAGCTGAACCGAGTCTTATAGAAGTTGTCATAAAACTTGATACTAATCCTTTCTGCTCTGCCGGTGCTGCCGTCATAATTTTATTGGTATTCGAAGGAATGAAAAACCCGATTGCGAATCCGTAAAGTGAGAGGATTAAGATTATAACTGTCATATTCGTGTCGGGAGTTATAAAGGAATACAAATAGACAGAAACTGCAATTAAAATTATTCCCAGTGTACAGACATAACCGGAGTTCTTTCTGTCGGAAAGGTGTCCTGAAAGATATCCGGAAAAGAACTGAAGTATGGAAGGTATTGCCATCAATAAACCGGTTTGCTGTTTTGGAAATCCTTTTATCCATAAGAATAAAAATGGTGTGATATAAATCATACCATTAGTAATGATATAAACGAAGATGAATGAAAGAACAGGGAATGAAATATTTATGTTCTGCAATATTCTCAAATCAAGCAATGGAGATTTAATTTTCAGTTGTCTGATGATGAATGTAAAAATAAATAATATTGCCAGAGTAAACAGAGAAAGGATTGTAAACGAACTCCATCCATATTCTTCACCTGTATTGATTGCAAAGAGCAGGGAAAACAAACCTGCGAAAATTAAACCAGTCCCCGGTAAATCAAATTTTGTGTCAGATGTTTTTGGATTAAAGCTTTCTATGTATTTGTAAGTTATATAGATTGTGATTATTCCGATTGGTATATTAATGAGAAAGATAGAATTCCATCCCAGTCCTTCAATAAGGAATCCGCTGGCTGCTCTGCCGATGATTCCTCCCAGTGCGGTAAAAGAATAATTAATACCGTATACTTTTCCTCTTAATTCGACAGGTATACCTGCGGCAATTATTGCCGGAGTTAATGCAAAAAGTACAGCACTACCGAATGCCTGATATATCCTGAATAAAACAAGCAGGTTAAAGTCATTCGCAAAATAACATAAAGCACTTCCGCTTACGAACACGAATATACCTGCGAGGTATATTTTTTTGAAACCTTTGATGTCACCGAGTCTGCCGAAAGCAAGAAGGAAGCAGGTCAGGACAAGAAAATACACCCAGACAATTCTTGAAGCAATTCCCGCAGTAACGCTGAACTGTGATGCAATTGAAGGAAGTGATACACTAACGATATTAATATCGAGACCCAAAAGGAAATGGATTAAGCACAGGTTTAATATAAACGGAAAATACTTCTTCATACATAAAATTACCATTATTGAACGGGGAATTAAAGGATAAAAAGAACAGTTTTTAAGTATAGAGAAAACAAATTATTCAAGACCAAATATTTATGAATTTAAATTGATGTCTGAAAAGGATATTTTTATGCGATTTAAATTATCAGGGTTTACAAAATCAAACGGAGTTACTTAGAATTATGAAAAGGGTCTTATTCCTTGCAGTTTTACTTCTTGTTTTCAATTACAATCTATTCTCACAAACCGGTTCTGTCTCAGGTTTTATCTACGATGTCATTTCAGGTGTTGCTTTATCCAATGTAGACATCGGTATTGAACAAACCGGACATAGAGGAACTACAGATTTAAAAGGTAATTTTCTTCTGGAAAATATTAAACCGGGGAATTATAATCTTCAGTTCTATCATGACGGATATAAATCAGGGATTGTTGTCGTGAAAATTGAAGCCGGAAAAGTTGCTAATATAGAAATTAAACTTACACCATCGGAAATTACTACAGGTGAAATAACCGTAACGAGCGTCAGGTATGAAACGATTTTAAAAGACGTTCCATTACCGATGGAGATAGTTTCAGAAGATGAAATTCTTAAAAAACCTTACCAGTCTGTGTCTGATGCACTGGATAATAAACCCGGATTATCGGTTACCCGGGACGGTATATGGTCCTCGGATATTGTGATTCGTGGTCTTAGCAAAGGGAATGTAGTTCTTAACGTTGATGGAAACAGAATTGAGACTGCTACAGATATTTCAGCAAGACTTTCGCTCGTTGATATTAACGATATAGACAGGGTAGAGGTTATTAAAGGTGGTGTGTCTTCATTGTATGGAACGGGAGCATTCGGCGGTGTTGTGAACATACTTACAAAGAATGGAGATTTTAGTAATAAGTTCATATATGGATCATCATTTATAGGTGGATATAATTCTGTCAACAGCAGTCCCGGCGGATATCTTTCATTATATGCTTCAAATCAAAAGTTCTTCGCAAAAATAAGCGGAAGTATAAGAGATGCCAAAAATACTATGACACCTAAAGGCGAACTTCCCAACAGTCAGTTCAAAGATAATAATGTAAGTGCAAACCTTGGAGTAAGACCTTTCAGTAAACACGAGTTTAGATTATCGTATCAGCGCTACGAAGCAATTGACGCAGGACTTCCGGGAGGAGGAACATTATTCCCGGTTACTGCAGTTGTTAAGTATCCGAAAGAAAACAGGGATATGGTATCGGGCGAATACAGAATAAAAGACCTGATAAAACCATTAAAGAATTTATCTTTAAAGTACTTTTATCAGTCGATTTTAAGAGATGTTGAAAATATACCAAATCAGGTATCCAGTATTAAAACTGTGAGCGGAAAGCTGAAACAGAAAGTTTATGTTTTAAGTATCACGCCGAATGCAAGACATTACACTAACGGAATGCAGTTTAAAGCAGACTGGGAAATCGGGAAATATAACTTTCTGATTACGGGTATTGATATGTGGAGAAGGGCACTTGATTCACGCAGAGAAAGAAATCAGAAAATAGAAAACTATGATACAACATCAGGAAACATTACAAGCTCAATATTAAAAACGATTGGCGAGAAACCGATTCCCGATGCAGATTACACGAGTATGGGATTTTATGTTCAGGATGAATACAGGGCTTTAAATGATAAGCTTAAAGTGAATGCAGGGGGCAGAGTTGACAAGATAAGAGTTACAAACTCTACTGTGTTACAGCCAGTTTATGAAATCGTTAACGGAACAAGAAATAATTATCCAACAGGACAGAAAGTAATCTGGAATGCCCGCGAAACAGATGATTATTCGTGGAGTGCAAATATAGGAGGTATTTATTCCCTCACTAAAAATTATGACGTTACTTTAAATGTATCACGTTCATTCCGTTCTCCTTCTCTTGAAGAGAGATATCAGTACATTGATTTAGGAAGTTCACTAAGAGTAGGCAATCCTGATTTAGCACCAGAAAAAGGTTTGTTCGGTGACCTTGGGTTCAGAGTCTGGAGAGATAAATTTACTTTCTCGGGAAATATATTCTATAATTCATTTGAAGACCTTGTAACTGAGATACCGGGTACGTATGACAACAAACCTGCATTTATCAAGACAAACGTAGGACAGGCAAGGCTTTACGGATATGACTTTGAGTTTATGTATAATTTTATAAAATCTTTTGTTGCTTACGGTTCGTTATCTTATGTGAGGGGGGAAGACACAGAGAACAAAACAAACCTTCCTTTTATTCCGCCTTTAAACGGGAGAGTTGGGTGTAAATTCTCAGTATACAATTATGTTAACATTGATTTGAACACTGCATTATTCGAAAAACAGGATTATACAGCTACAGGTGAACTAAATACACCGGGATATGCAGTATTTAATTTTGGAATCAGTTCGATTCCTATGAAATATAAGTTCTTCAGCTTCCAGTTATTTGCAGGGGTGGAAAACATATTCGATAAAGAATACCGAAATCATTTATCTTCCAACAGAGGTATAGTAGTTGATGAACCGGGCAGAAATTTTTATGCAAAACTGAAACTGGATTTTTAAGAAATTAATCTTGAAGTTAAAAAGGACTTAATTTCAAAAATTATTTGAGTTATTTTATTGTTTAAGAAAGAAACAAAGATTTTAATAATGAAGAAAGTAATCTTAACATTAGTAATAATATTCGCAGTATTCATACAGTTGAATGCCCAGCCAAAAATGAGTATTGGTTTGAACGGAGGATTAAGTCTGCCGGTTACAGAACTCGCAAATGTTTATAAAATGACTCCATCGGGTGAATTCAATGCCGGTTACAGAATCAATCCCGAGATAGAACTTTTGCTGACAGCGGGTTACAGTAATTTCAAGTTCAGAAACGAAAGTCTGAATGATGATATTCATCAGTTAGATTACAATTCAAATATGAATGAAGAATGGAAAATGTCTGTGATTCCAGTGACAGCAGGTGTCAGGTACCATTTTGACAAGATAAACAAGAATATTGTGCCTTACGGGACAGCAGAGTTAGGGGCATATATAGTTAATTTTGACAAACTGTTAGGCGGCAGTATTAATATATCAGGTTCGAACTTTAGTTATAATTCTGCAAAGGAAACCAAGACAGGTTTTGGTTTAGCTTTGGGAATAGGAACTATGTTTGAAATTACTCCAAGGGTTTCGGTAGATGTTATTGTCAAATATAATTTTGTTAAGGCAGACTTCGTAAAAGATTATACAATAACAAAAGATACATTAGCTCCTGTGAATGTAGCCGGAAT
>CAIUQV010000210.1 GCA_903901375.1 uncultured Ignavibacteriota bacterium | reverse complement strand
CAATTTGAGTAAGAACACCCTCAGTGGTATCAAGCAGTGCAAATTTAGGTGATTCTTTTATGTAGTGTTTCTGCCAAATCGTTTTTGCAAGACTTGATGCGTAGGCATAAGTGTTGTCTTGCTCTGACTGCTTTAAGGATTCCTTGCCAGCATTTCTGACTGAGTTCCCTTTCCTACCCCGGGAGGTCCAAAAATAATTAACTGATACATACGATAATTTAATAATGTGGGTTTTAATTTTTAACTGCCAGTTGTCCGCATGCAGCATTTATATCAAGTCCGCTGCTTGTTCTTAAATTGACAGTTACCTTCTCGCTTCTTAAATTGTCTATAAAATTATATAAATTAATCGAATTTGAAAGTGATTTTTCTTTACCGTCAATTATTTTGCCATAGATTTTCTCGTTTAAAGATAATAAGGGTTCTATCAGAGGAAAATCGACATAATGGAAAGGAATTATGTTTATATTACTGGGAACCATCCGTGAAAGTTTTATAAGCCTGTTTTCATCATTGATAGTATCGTTTAACCCTTCAAAATATATGTACTCGTACGTAATTTTATTTCCCGTCGTTCTGTAAAAATAAACCAGCTCATCATAGATAATTTTCAGACTGTTCGATTTGGATGTTGGTATCAATAATTCCCTTAGTCCGTTATCTGTAGAATGAAGAGATAATGCCAGTTTAACGTTCGACAAATTCGAGTCACTTTTTAAATCGTCCGCAAATTTTTTAATCCGGTTTTCAAATCCAACTGTAGACACAGTAATTCTTTTCGAAGGAATCCCAATTCCCTTTTTGTCCGTAAATATTTTTAATGATGTAAGAACATTATCATAATTCAGGAATGGTTCTCCCATTCCCATATATACTATGTTTGTAGGAATAATTTTTGACTCTTTTATTATTTCATAAACCTGAGAGACTATCTCTCCTGCTGTAAGATTTCTGTTGAAGCCCATCTTTCCTGTCGCACAGAATTCACAGCCTACATTACATCCTGCCTGGGTTGAAATGCAAATGGTCTTTCTGTCATCTTCCGATATCAACACACTTTCAATCTTTACCTTTTTCCTTTCTTCATCTGTAGTTTCGAAAAGGAACTTCTGTGTTTTATCTCTGGGAGATTCTGAAAATGCAACCTTTTTTAAACTGTTAATGCAGTATTTTTCAGAAAGTTCTTTTTGTAAATCCTTTGGTATAGCAGTGATGTTATCAAGATTATCGACTTGCTTTCCATGTGCGAACTTGAATATCTGTTCGGCTCTGTACTTTTGAATCTTACTATTGACCAGTAAATCTTTTAGCTCTTCCTGTGTTAAACTTCTTATATCATTCTTCATACATAATAATAGAAAATCTAATATTTTTAATCTACGCTAAATCGATTGTAATATACAACAGTATGAAAAGAGACTGTTTAAAACTATTTATTTGAAAGGATTAGTAAATAACTAATGGTTAAATGGATAAACAACCGTGTTAATAATTGATTGGATAATCGCACATATTATGATTAAATTTGAGCAAAAAAGTTTTTACATTACTTATGAGAAGACTTATTCTGATTTTCGTATTTGCAAGTATACTGGTATTTGCCAATTCCATTATTCTATATTCACAACCTGTTACGTGGTTTAGAACGTGGGGAATTCCAAATAGAGTTGAAGATGGTAAGAGAATAGTTCAGACATTTGATGGAGGGTATGCAGTGTTAAATATAGTTAGCTATGGTGGAGGTAATGATTATTTTTGTCTATTAAAATATAATTATCTTGGAAATTTTCTGTGGAGTAAAATTATTATAGATACTTCCAGCAGAATGTTAATAGACATGCAACAAACTTCTGATAGTGGTTTTATATTTGCAGGTTATACATCAGGAGCATTACTTGTTAAAACCGATAAAAACGGAAATCTAAAATGGCTAAGAAACTATGCAAATTTAAACCCTGAAACTCGATTCTATTCTGTCAAGCAAACGAAGGATAATGGATATATTGCGTGTGGTGATTTTACAGACTATGCAAACCCATCAAACAAAGCCATTTTGATCAAAGTTGATTCTCTTGGATATACTCAATGGGAAAAACAATATATAGATTCACTTTTTACAGGTTATGGTGATGTTATACAGGGAATTGATAGAAAATTTTATGTTACCGGTTCAACGGGTAATGGCTATCCTTCTGTAAGCTACGCTTTAGTAAAAAAAATTGATTCTCTGGGTAATGTGATTTGGATGAATATTTTTTATGCAAACGGAGGGGGACAAGATATTACACAATTGAGAGATGGTTCGCTTGTAGTTGGTGGAAAAGGTAGTATATCAACTAATCGACCAATACTCGCTAAATTTGATACATCAGGTAATACAAAATGGGTACGTTATTATTATCCAACTCCATATTTATGGTATTATTATATGACTAAAGATTTGTATGATAATCTAATCATAACTGGGCTTTATCAAAAAGGGGGATATAATGAGACAATTGGAATCTGGAAACTTGATACAAGTGGTAATATTATAAAAACGAAAGAACTTAGCTTCTCAGGATATAGCTCTATATATTCATCTTGTATAAAACCGACTTCTGATTCGGGTTTCATAATATCGGGGAATGTATTTTTTAGTTCAATAAATAGTGGAGATGCATTAATAATAAAAACTGATTCTGCATTTAATACACCAATAATAACTGGTATAAAAAATATTAATCACCAAATATCTAATGAATTTAAAGTTAATCATAACTTTCCGAATCCTTTTAACTCAACAACACTCATAAAATTTTCTTTACCAAATAATGGATATGTAAATATCAATATCTGTGACATTCTCGGAAAGGATGTTTATTCAAAGAATGAATTTCGAATCAAAGGATTTAATGATATAAAATTTGATTTCTATGAATTAAATCTAAGTTCGGGTATCTACTTTATTCGTATCAATTTTGAAACACAGTCAAAATTAATAAAAGCAATATTTTTGAAATAAATTATTTTTAAATACCTAAATTTTATTATTATGAAAAACGTAAAAGAGGCATTAGGAATTTTAGTAATATTGTTTTCAATTACATCATATTTATATTCCCAGGATATTGGGCAAGGAGAATTTATGATTGTTAATAAAACAAATTCAATACCAATAACAGTAAAAATTTATCCCGTCGGTGCAATCTTCAGTGGCGGTGGTCAATATACTGTTGATGCAAGATTTCCAATTGATGGTAATCCGGTAAACAAGCATATTTATCCTCATCTTCCAATTGTTTTGGATTACAACTAAAGTGGTACGGATTATTACACAAAAGCAAATTTTGATTATACGGAATTACGTTCTGGATGTGCTTTTTCTCTCGGTTATGGTCAATATAAAATAGAATTTGATGATGGAAATCCTAATCATCACAATGAATGTTATATTGATTTTTCTGACGCAAATTTTATTGGTAGTTCTACTTCAAATTATTTTCAGCAACTAAAAATGTTTTATTATAATTGGGATAATATTACAATTCAGTTTATAGGTAATAATGCAACAGAAGTAAATATTGATAATATAGAAAGTCATAATATAAAAGTTTGGGAACAATACGGGACTTTAAATGGAACTCAAACACAGAGTAAAGGAAACTTTAATGATACTTTAACTTTTCATAATTATCCTATTGATGCACATGACTTTGGTGCTTATAATCATATTAACCCCAATTTTATTAATATGAATTTAAAGATTAAATATTCAGGTGCAAATACGAAGGAAAATAATGAGCTATGGTTTATAGGAAATGAATTTAAAATTATGGATGGAATCACTTATACCATAAATAGTCCTAATCAATATATGGTAGTTTCTGGTGGAGGGAAATTTATTTCCGGTATAGGTTCGGAAGTAATTTTCCCTGAAAATTACAAATTAAACATTACTGGTTTTTCATCTATTGAGGCAAATGGAACAACATTTAAATCAGATAATGCCTTAGTTTATTGGAATAGTATTTCCATTGATCATCCAGGAAATTCAATGATTATTGGCTGTACTTTTTTAAATGCTATTATCCCAATTTATATAACTAACAATATTCAAAGTAGTTTTAATATTAAAAATAATACATTTCACAATAATCTTTCTCGTTGTATTCAAGCTGATCAAGTGTATTATCTCAATGTTATAGGAAATCACTTTTATCTAAATAATTATCAAAGTCAGCAACAAATTTATGATGGTATTGTCATCGCCAATTTTGCAAACTCTGAGGAAGATAATAATTCAGCACCAATAGATGGGTATAAAATAAATATCGTCGGAAATGACTTCCATGGAGGTACATATCATATTTTAATAAATTCAACAGAGTTATTACCGGTTTATATCAGCAATAATAACTTTCTTGATTGTGTATCCAACTTAAATTTAGTTAATACTGTTGGAAACATCTCTGATAATATGATTAATAATACATTATTATATGAAGAATCAAATGGATGTATCAATCTTTATGGAGGTAGTCCAGATTTCTTAAGAAACATTATTACAGGTCGTAATCATAATTTTAATTTAAATGGATATGCTAATCCTAATTTTGCCCCTGTACAATTAGATAATCAATTTATCTGGGTTGGAGGTTTTAATCAATTACAATCAACAGATAACTATAATATTTTTGCCCCAGACTATGGGTCTCCAAGTTATTTTTACACCGATTATGGAAAAAATGACTTTATTTTAGAAAATCTCGACAAATATCACTTATTTGGGTTTTTGAATACGAAAGAAACAGTTTACAAATCAAGAGGAAATTGTTGGTATTTGGCTAGTGCCGGTAATATACCAATGTATGTCCTTTGGAATCTTGAGCAGCCAAATCCTCAACTAATGACACTACTATCAGTGGGTCCTCCAAGTGATTGTGTGGCTTGGGATGACCAAAATGTTGATAGAATTATAGCCGTCAGGGGTAATGGGATTTTCGATACAGTCCTTATTTCTCAGTCAAATACTATTACACCACCAAGTAATGATGAATCTCTTTATGCATTAGGAGTAAAAAGTAAGTTGCTAAAAAATTATTCATCTGCTATTTTAAGCATTAAAAACCTAATAAATACATATCCCGATAGCAAACATCTTGAAAGATCAATATATAAATTATACGAATGTTATGTTTTGTCAGATACAAATCATAATCAAGGCTGGAGAAATGTTATATTCGGAGATATGAAAAATTATCTTGAAGACAAAATACAGGTTTATCAAAACAATGAAAAATTTGTTAATGTTGCATTTGATTTATTTTTAAAATGTACGATTAAAAAGAAAGGCTATCAGTTGGCTATGGATGGTTATCAGTTCATAGCAGAAAACAGCCCATCTCCTACTGAAAGATTAATGGCAAGCATAAATTATATTGACGTTGAAGGTTTAATTCAAGGAAGCGGTGGTGGTCAAAAAGAAAATGTTGATAAACCCGATGAATTAACCTCTGAGCAAAATGGTAAACCTATAAAAGACATCCTTTTAGCCGCATACAATAAAACAAAGAAATCAATCGCCCAAAAAGAAAAATTCGATTTACGAAATTCAAATGATATAGATAGAACTAAAGCTGAGCTTAAGACAAAACATAAAACAGATAAAGTTTTGGAAAATAGGGCAATTCAGAATATAAGCATATCAGGCAGTCTTACTAATGAAGAAAGAAGAGAAAGAATACAAAAAGATTTAATGCTATTAACGACAAGCGGTGAGTTAACTGGGAAAACAATTAAAGCAAGTAATATCGAACCGATTAAATATGAATTATCCCAAAACTATCCAAATCCGTTTAATCCTGTTACTAAAATTAATTATTCAGTAGCGAAACAAGGCTTGGTTACGTTGATAATTTACGATATACTTGGCAAAGAAATTAAAACCCTCGTTAATGAAGTGAAATCACCGGGAGCTTATATTGTTGATTTTAATGGAAGCAATTTAGCAAGCGGAGTTTACTTCTATAAGATTCAGTCCGGAGATTTTATGCAGGTGAAGAGAATGGTTTTGATTAAGTAAGAAGATTTAATAAGTAACGAATTTGAGAAATAAAACGGGTGCTTTCGCTCCCATTTTCAGAAATACAATTAATGATAATTTGTTTTGCTCAATTATTCTATTTATTAAGTTTTCCAAAAGTTCAAAAGAATAATTTTGTTTTAAACATTACTTGGTTCTTTATCTATAAGCATTAACAAATTCGATACCAAATAATATTCTTACTATTTTTAAATTTTATATTCTTTTTTCTGAAAATCAGAATGAGTATTTTAAGCATCTACAAAACAAATCGAAAAGAAAGAGAGATTTACAAAGCATAGATGTCATTGGATATTTCAAGTTTGAATCCGGCTCAGAGAGAAGCAGTAGAACATATTGAAGGCCCTTCATTAATTATTGCCGGAGCAGGTAGCGGAAAGACAAGAGTCTTAACCAGCAAGATAGCTTATTTAATAGAAAGCGGAATAAGTCCGAATGAAATTCTTGCGCTTACTTTTACAAATAAAGCAGCGAAGGAAATGAAAGAAAGGGTTATCCATTTTGCCGGTGAACGTTCAGAACGCTTGTGGATGGGTACTTTCCATTCTATGTTTGCGAGAATCCTCAGAATAGAAGCTGAACTTCTTGGGTTTACGAGAAATTTTACCATCTACGATTCCAACGATTCTGTTTCAGTAGTAAAATCTATAATGAATGAACAGAATATTTCTACTGACAAGATTAATCCCAAGAGTATTCATTCTTACATCAGTAAGATTAAGAACAAAGTAATTCTTCCGGCTGAATTTCATACGCTTGCAAATACTCAGTTCGAAAATATTGTAGCAGATGTTTATGAAGTTTACTTTGACAGACTTAGAAGAAATAATTCTATGGATTTCGATGATTTACTGATTTATCCGATAATACTTTTTAATAAGTTTGAAGAGACATTGCAAAAATATCAGAACAGGTTCAGGTTTATACTCGTAGATGAATACCAGGATACTAATAAAGCACAGTATGAAATCGTAAAAGCTCTTTCAGCATCACATAAAAATTTAACCGTTGTAGGAGATGATGCTCAGTCTATTTATAAATGGCGAGGAGCAGAAATACAGAATATATTCGACTTTGGAGAGGATTTTTCCGAACATAAACTCTTTAAACTTGAACAGAATTACCGTTCGACTAAAAAGATTCTTGACTTTGCGACTATAGTAATCGGAAAAAACCAGAAACAGATTGAAAAAGTATTATGGACGGATAATTCTGCGGGCGATGATATTACTATAATTGAATCATTAACAGATAAAGAAGAAGCATCAAAAATATCCAAGTATATTTCAAGAGAAATTCATCAGCGGAAACTGAAGTTTAACGATATTGCCATTTTATACAGGACCAATTCGCAATCCAGAACATTTGAAGAGTTTTTCAGGCTAAACGGAATTCCATACATTATAGTAGGCGGTATACGATTTTATGAGAGAAAAGAAATTAAAGATATTCTTGCTCACCTGAGAATTATAGTTAACCCTTCGGATGAAGAATCACTGATAAGAGTACTTCTTCTAAAAGATGGGTTTGGCAAAACTACTCTCGACAAACTGAAAGATTTTGCGGGTGACAAAAACATGAACCTTTATGATCTGATTAAAGACACGAATGAACTTGGAGGAATTACCGGTAAAGCTAGAAACAAAATAATTGAAGTTCTGAATTTTGTGAATAAATACAGGTACCTTCGCGATGAAATGGATTTGCATGAACTCGTCAGAGGAGTTATTGATGAAATGGGTGTGCTAAAATCTTTGAGACTTGAGAACACAACAGATGCAGATGAGAGGATTAATAACATCGATGAACTGGTTTCGGCAGTTGCTGCTTTTGCTGAATCGACTGATATGCCGACACTCGATGAATTTCTTTCACAGGTCTCCCTTGTAAGTGATATTGA
Source organism: uncultured Ignavibacteriota bacterium (assembly GCA_903901375.1). Classification (GTDB taxonomy): domain Bacteria; phylum Bacteroidota; class Ignavibacteria; order Tepidaquicellales; family Tepidaquicellaceae; genus CAIKZJ01. The sequence goes on along the minus strand of CAIUQV010000210.1, from coordinate 10,434 downwards.
TGAAGTTGATGACAAAAAGAACGCTGTAACATTAATGACAATCCATGCTTCTAAAGGACTTGAGTTCCCTGTTGTCTTTATCGTTGGCGTTGAAGAAGGTCTTTTCCCTGTTACAAGTTCTTTAAATTCGCTAGAAGAGCTAGAAGAAGAAAGAAGATTGTTTTACGTTGCTATAACCCGTGCGATGCAAAAGTTATTTGTATCCTTTGCAGATATGCGGTTCAGATTCGGAAACAAAATGTATCAGGTCAAATCAAGATTTCTCAGAGAAGTAGAAGATGAGGTTAACATCAAGAAACTTGTTGAGTATGAACATTTTAAACCTCAGAAACGAAAATTAATTTCACAGTCAAAGAGACCTAATCCGTCAATTGGTTTTAACTTCAAGAAAGAAAAGAGTAACTTTGAAGAAATTAATGATGAATTTTCCGATATTGTAAACGGTAAAGGAGTATTTCACGAGACCTTTGGGAAAGGTGTTGTCATTGGCGTGCAGGGAAAAGGTAAAGATAAAAAAGCGGATATTCTTTTTGAAGACTGCGGGCTTAAAAAGATAATTTTAAAATATGCAAAACTAAGAGTTAACTTTGATTAATTTAATTATTTAAAGAAGAGGTAAAATTGGAATTCTTAAATGAAATTTATAAATACGTAACAGACGAACATTTCCTTAAAAACCTTATAACATTCGTTGGTTATCCGGGTTTGTTCCTAATTGTCTTTGCTGAGACAGGATTACTAGTTGGTTTTTTCCTACCTGGTGATTCGTTGCTAGTTACAGCAGGGTTGCTTGCCGGGGCAACTATACCGGGAAATCCTAATGAAACTTATCTGAATATTTACATTATAAATGCAGTACTTATTCCTGCTGCAATTCTGGGAGTTGCATCCGGTTATTTTATCGGACATAAATTAGGACCAAAACTCTACAGTAAAGAATCATCAAGATTTTTTAAAAAAGAACATTTATTAAAAACAAAAGCCTTCTACGATAAACATGGTGGTAAAACGATAGTGATTGCACAGTTTATGCCTATAATAAGAACATTTGCACCTACTGTTGCAGGAATCGCAGAAATGCCTTATAAAAAGTTCTTTCAATTTAATGTATTTGGAAGTTTTTTCTGGATTATGAGCATGACTCTTCTTGGTTATTTTCTGGGTAATATTCCGGGAATTGAAAAACATATTGAGAAGGTTATTGTAATAATTGTATTTTTATCGATACTTCCCGGTATAATAGGATGGATAAAAGGTAAAATCAAAGAAAGAAAGGCAAAGTAATTAAGTAAATATCTAAAAGATCTGAGTAATTTATAGTTAACACTTTTTCAGGATTATACTTAAGAGTAATATTACGATTACAATTATTGAAACCATAATACAGTAATTTGCAATTACTCTTAAAGCGTTTTTAGTTAATTTAAAAAGAAAGAACTTTCCGTCATATTTACACACTCTGCAATGATATCCCCTGATTTTAAATACACTTAATAGAATATTATCCCAGATACTGTCTCGCTTGATTCTATCCAGAGAACCAACCGTATTACAATTTGGACAATGACCGACACTTACACTTCTGGGTATTAAAAGTTTAAAATTCATATTAACAGATTGGATATAATTTGCACTTCTAAAGTAATATAATAATATATATTTTAATATTAAATAAATAAGTGAGTGAAACGTATACGAATTATCAAAAAGACCGGCAGCATAATTCTTTCGTTATTCGTTTTGAATATTATCTGTGTTATAATTTACTGGAATGTTTCGGTTTCATATTCAGATATTGTTTACGCAAAATCTTATGATTGCGGAATTTTATTTTTTCACAGCTTAACAAAACAAAGAACTTTAAGTACGGATACAAAAGAAAGATGCAGCTTAGCTGTTAACTTATTTAAAACCGGAGTTATTAAACGTATAATTTGTGCAGGAGGTGCATCCTCAGATAAATCAGGTTCTATAATGATGCGAAACTTAGTGAATACAATGGGAGTACCGGACAGCACTATAATTTCTGATACTTTATCATACAGCAGCGTAACCAATATTATTGAATCTTCAAAAATTATCAAATCCAATAACTTTAATTCCGCATTATTAATAAGTTCTCCGACTCATTTACTTAGACTGAAATACATTGCTAATAAATATTTAGACGGAACAGAACACAATTTCGCAACATTTCATTATGATTATTCTTTACTGGATATCTTTCTCGATTGCAATGCTGAATTCATTAAATGGGTTTATCTGCTTTTTCTCCCGGATAGTTTTAAATCTATTACGAAAAGAGTAGTGCATTTTTGATAAAATATCCGACATATTAATGCTTAATACACTATTTTGTAAAATTATATCATCAAATTTTATCAATTGATTGGAATACACAATCGCGAAAGATAAAAAGAGCATAATTAATCTGTTTCAAAAGGTTATTATTTTAGCTAAATTAAAAGTTCCTTATTTAGAGAGTTGCTCGAGTGGCTGAAGAGGCACGCCTGGAAAGCGTGTAAATGCGAAAGTGTTTCGCGGGTTCGAATCCCGCACTCTCTGCTCCTTTTCATTTAAATTATAATAACAGTTTTATACCATAATAACCTCTTTCATTATAGACCTCTTTTTAATTGCTATTAGCAATTATTATCATTATTTTTGTTAAACCAAAAATTAAACAAATACAATATGATAATGGAAATTACGCTTGAGGGCGGAAAAAAAGTCAATGCTTCTTACAATGGTTTCGTTATAAAAACTGATCAGCCGGTTCAGGCAGGCGGGGATGCATCCGCACCACCACCTTTTGATTTATTTCTTGCTTCTATCGGCACTTGTGCGGGAATCTACGTGAAAGGATTCTGCGATCAGAGAGATATCCCGACAGATAACATAAAAATAGTTCAGACAATGGAATTTAACCGCGAAACAAGGCTTATCAGTAATATCAACCTTGATATTCAGCTTCCGAATGATTTTCCCGAAAAATATAAGGAAGCAGTGATAAATACTGCTAATCTTTGCGCTGTAAAAAAACATCTTAACAATCCTCCGCAGATATCTGTCAAAGCCACAATCTCTTAGTTTATTTTTAAACAGCCGTTTTTTAAAGCGGCTGTTTATCTATTTCATGTAATACGTAACAAATTTAATCCATTCCCGTATCTAAAATTAAATCAACAAAGAACAACTATGAAAAGCAAATTAATCTCTACTGTTTTTGTTTTACTAATATTCATTAGCAATGTAACATTTTCGCAGACAACTTCTGCCACAATAAAAGGTAAAGTTGTTGATAAATCTTCCGGTAAACCTATGGAATCAGCTTCCGTTCAGGTATTTAACTCCTTAGACTCAACTCTTGTAACAGGTATGCTATCCGACGCAAATGGATTATTTTCCATTGAAAACATTTCCGACGGTATTTATACTGTGAAAATTAGTTACATAGGTTACGGTACAGCAATCGCAAAAAATGTTCACGCGAATAAAGATAACAGGAGTATTAATTTTGGAACTGTAAAACTTGACGTTATAAGTGAATCGACTCAGGAAATTGAAGTTGTAGATGAAGCACCGGTAATGACTTTTGAGGCTGGAAAGAAAATATATGATGCTAAAAAGGATCTGACTGCTCAGAATGGAAACATTATCGATGCATTAAAAAATGTTCCATCGGTAGAAGTTGATAATGACGGGAATGTTAGTTTAAGAGGTAGCAGTAATGTCAAAATACTAATTGACGGTAAACCATCAGCACTTCTTAGTAACGGGACACAGGTATTGCAGAATATGCCAGCCAACTTAGTAGATAAAATAGAAGTTATCAATAATCCCTCAGCAAAATATGAAGCAGAAGGAGTTTCAGGTATAATAAACATAATTATGAAACAACAGGACCAGTCTGTCGGTTATAACGGCAATATAAAAGTAAACGGCGGTACAGAAGATAAGTATAATTTGTCGACAGGAGGAGCTTACAAGAAAGGAAAACTTGGAATTACAGGAAATTACAGTTACTGGAATTATTCCCTTCCGGGTACAACTAAGTTTGACCGTTATAATTATGCAAGTGTCAATTCAAGGTATGTTAATCAGAATTTAAACTGGAAATATAAAGGACTATCACACTACGGTTCATTGGCTATTGATTACGATTTAGACAAGGATAATACTCTCTCGCTGGTAACGAATGTATTCTATTATGAAAGAAATTTAAACTCTTCAAGCAATTTAGATTTTTATAATGAAAATAATCAGCTGACATCAAATTTCTTCTCAAGAAACGACAATCCCAGATCAGGTTTAAACATTGATGGTACATTTACATATTCTAAAAAGTTTAAAGAAAAAGGGAGAGACTTCACCACTTTTCTGAACTATTCTTCAAGGAATGAAAAGGACGGTACTAATTATAAGAGTATTGTGTCAAACACTTCTTCAGAACAAAACAAGAATTCGAATTACAGGTTCAACTTTGCAAATTTTCAAGCTGATTATGTACATCCTTTCAGCGAAAAGTCCAAACTTGAATCCGGTATTAAATCAAATGGAAGACTTATTAACGGAGTTTATTCTTTAAGAAACTATGATGCACAAAGCAATCAATGGGTACCCGTCCCTGGAAAAGATAATGATGTGAACTACAAAGACATAATATCTGCTGCTTATGCAGAATATTCAGGTGAATACAAAGATTTCTCTTACAAAGCAGGTTTAAGAGGTGAATATACTTATATAAACTTTGACTTATTAAAAGAAACTCAGAAGTATGACAATAACTATTTTGATTTATTCCCGAGTTTAAGCCTGTCCCAGAAACTCGGAATTGAGAATCAATTTCAGGCAAGTTACAGCAGAAGAATTAACAGACCAAATTTATTCTTCCTGAATCCTTTTGTAGACCAGATAGACCAATACACTATTCGTACCGGTAATCCATACCTGGAGCCAGAATATACAAACTCTTATGAGCTTGGTTACACAAGGTCACTGAAGTTTGCCACATTAACACTCTCAGGGTTCTTAAGGAATACAAAAAACCCTATTAATTTTGTGACCAATGTAGATACAAACGGTGTATCAACTATGAAACCTGAAAACATTGGTAAATCTGATACATATGGTCTTGAGTTTATTGCACAGGGTGGTCTTGCTAAATGGTGGACAATAAACGGCAGTGTAAGTTATTTCAATTCTCATATATTCGAAAATAACAGCAAATTCAACTTCGACAAAGATTATAATGCATGGTCTGCAAGGTTTTCAACAAACGCTGCCATTCCTGACCTTTTCGATGTTCAATTAACATATTTCTATTATGGTGAACAGTTATCCGCACAGGGTAAAATTGAACCAATGCAGATGATGAACATTGCAATACAGAAAAGTTTTCTGGATAAAAAAATCATACTCGGATTCAGAGTAAACGACTTGCTCAATCAGCAGAGATTTTCAGCAAACAGCTCCGGACAGGACTTTAGCCAGGTTCTTTATCAGAAGTCAAATTCAAGAGCAGCATTTCTTACTCTAACATATAATTTTGGTCAAAACAGCGTTACTAAGTCTCAGAGAACATCACAAAGAAAGCAAAGGGAAACTGAAAACGAGATACAACAAACCGGGAACTGATGATTTAAGTTTTATTATTCAGGCAATTTAATATTTATCAGAACCGGTTTTTATCTGATACATCTTGCATTGTTTTATATTAATAAAAATAAGATATTTAACAATATAAATTTTTCGTTTTCTTATTATCCCAAATATGAAATCTGTATTAATAATTGAAGATGACATAATAGTCAGGGAAGCTACTATTACTATTCTTTCAGACGAAGGTTTTAATGTTGATTTTGCAATAAACGGCGAACAAGGCATCAAACTTATTAAAAAGAATACATACGATATTGTACTTTGTGATATTATTATGCCTGCTATGAACGGTTTTAATGTCCTCGAAAATATTAATAGTTTAAAGCTCACCACTAAACCAATTTTCATATATTTGACTGCTAAATCAGAACGTCCGGATTACAGACTCGGTATGGAACTTGGCGCTGATGACTTTATCACTAAACCTTTCACGAAAAAGGAATTACTTAAAGCAATCGATACTCAGATTAAAAAAAGGGAAGATAGCAGAAGCAAAGTTGATATAGAAAAGGAAGTACTTAGAATTCTTCAGAACAATATTAAACCTGATTCGGAAAGCAATAAAAAAGATGAGGAATCAAAAGAAATCAAATATGAGGGTAATGTATTTCTGACAGACGGCAAAAAGTCTGATTTTGTTAAAATGAAATCGGTAATTTACATTCAATCTGCTAAAGATTATACCAGAGTTTATACTTCAGACTCAAAGTCATATTTAATAAGAAAACCAATAAAGCAATGGCATGATAAATTACCTAAAGAACATTTCTTAAGGATTCACAGGTCTACAATTATCAATACTGATTATATACGCAAGGTTGAGAAATCGGAAAACTATACGCATAGAATTTATATGGAAAACGTTAAAGAACCATTTATCATTAGTCAGAGCTACAGTAAAATCCTAAAAAATCAGATTAAAGGAATATAATAAATTTATTCAAGTAGTTTCTTTTTTCCTGCCTGGAATTCTTCGTCAGTTATTACACCTTTTTCTTTAAGCTGATTCAGCTTTTCAAGTTCAGTGCCAATGTCATTATCATTTGAATTTCCTATTGCATCAGCAAATTCTTTCGCCTGTCTTTTCATCTGAATTTTCTTGTACTCTTCCTGCATAGTAGTTATCGCATCTTTGAGCTTTCCAGGACTTTCTACATTGTTATAAGTAGTCTCACCTATTTCAGCGGCTGTTTGAATATCAACTTTCCCAAATCCGAAAATCTTTCCCCAGAATGACTGGGAATAAGATACATTATTAATTTTATCGAGCGGGCTTTCTTTTGTATCACTCGAAAAGACACCTTCTTCATCTATTACCCGTAAATTTGTTACTGCCCAGATGTTTTTTTGCCTTTCAAGAATCCTGTAACCTGTGTACAAAATAAGTATAAAAGCCAATGGAATACCGCCGAATACTAATCCGAAAGCACTCAATGCAATACCCCCTGCTATACCTGCCAGACCAATCAATACAGGTAAGATTATTGTAAACCAGTGTGGTCTTGTTATCAGAATTACTTTTTCTTCTTGTTTTAGCTCAGTTCTCATAATTAACGACAATTTATTTACTGCAATATAAAACTTTTGATATTTAAATTAAACGTATTGAACTCAAATTAACTTTCAATAGTTCGTTTTATTAATTATTTTGGACTAATTATTATTAAAGAATATGAGAAAAATCTATTTACCGCTATTCCTGTTTGTTATTTCTGTCTCACTCTGTTTTTCACAGGTAGAGAATGTTCCGCTTTCTTATCCGGTTTATGATTTTCTTAAAGAAATGTCCGTAAAAAAAATTATTGCTTTCGATGAAGACAGTCCAAATCTATCTCGTTTTGAAGTTGCTGCCTTTTTAAAAACTATTGATGCCGAAAAATCTCAATTATCAAGTACTGAGACTAAACTATTAAATAAATATAAAGTTGAGTTTATACCGGAAGAGTCAAACAATGGTAATACCTGGCAGATGTTCGGCAGTGGTAAAAAGTTTTCGAAAAACCTTGAGGAATTTTTCTCAAATAAACAGAAATACATATACAAAGTCGGTAAAGAAGGTAACAATTCCTTTATAGAAGGTTTGGGAAATTTATATGGTGGAGTTCAGCTTAAACCTTCCGAAAAGAAAGGTACTTTTATGATGGACGGTGGTTTCAGATTCAGAGGTACTTTATTTAATCATCTCGGATACAATTTTGAATACCTTAAAGGTGCATTATTCGGTGACAATAATCTCGCTCCATATATGGAACCAAGACTAAGAACAGACTTTAAGTTTAATGAAAATTCAGAAATTCTTAAAAACTATGATAATATTGGCTCCTACTTAAAATATTACATTGAACCTCTTGAAGATTTTCATTTGTCTGCTCAGTTCGGACGAGAAAAGACTACTCTTGGTTTCGGATACAGCAGTAAACCAATGCTATCGGGTAATGGACCTGATATGGATTTTTTTAAACTTCGGGCAAATTATGGTGTGCTTAGCTTCACTTCAATTTTTGCTTCTACTGTCGGTTACTTTGAAAAGGCAAGAGAAGACAGATATACTAAATACTTTGCAGCTCAGAGATTAAAAGTATCAATCAGAGATTTATTCGATGTTGCCTTGTCGGACGTGATTATTTACAACGGAAGAATCGATCTGGCATATCTTAATCCGATTCTTTTCTTTACGTTTGCAGAAAAATCTTTGCAAGACAGGGATAACAAAAACTTCGTATTTGATATTCAAACGAAATTCTGGAAAAATGTAGAATTCACAGGTACTCTTTTCATAGATGATGATGAACAATTTGCATTCCTTACAGGAAAAACAGACAGATCAGAAAAATTTATTTATCAGATTGGCACTATGATGTATGAACCGCTTTCTTTCAAAAACTTTTCTTTGACTGTTGAATATACCAAAATAAGACCTTACGTTTACTCACATTATGATATAAAAAACAATTACACTGCTTACGGGCAGAACCTCGGACTTAATCTTCAGCCCAATGCTGACCAGATTTTCACAAGATTAACTTATAATATTTCTGACTGGGGTAGAATAAATTTCGAATACAGCCATATCAGAAAAGGAAACAACATATATGATGCGAATGGAGTTCTTATTAAAAACGTAGGTGGAGATGTATTGTATAATTACAGGGATGGGATAGATGACCCTAATGCTCAGTTCCTAGACGGAGAAAGAGTTAATTCCGATTTATTCGGATTAAACTTCAGATGGATACCAATCAGAAATTACACTTTTGACTTCCATTATGCATACAATATTGACCATAATATAACAAAAGGATTCAAATCTGATTTCAGTTACGGATTTGTCAAGTTAAACATCAATTATTAATAAAAGAGCCCTGATATACAGGGCTCATTTTCTTCTGCTGTATGACAATATATTTACTTTAACAATATCATCTTTCTCGTTTCCATAAAATTATCAGTCTTCAAAGTATAGAAATAAGTTCCACTCGAAAGTTCACTTCCGTTTATTTCAGCATTGTATTTTCCTGCTTTCACGTATTCATCAAGGTATGTAGCAACAAGTTTTCCACTTACGTCATATATTTTTAAACTTGCATGTCCATTCAGAGGAATCGAAAACTTAATATTTGTTACAGGATTGAATGGGTTTGGATAATTCTGACTGAGTTCAAATTTCTCGGGTATCGTTGTTTCTTCGTTGTTCACTCCGGTTGCTGTAACAGATCTTTGAATTGCCTGCTGCACTTCAGCAAGATACAATGGCGACGCATCTTTGTATACAAATACTTTGACTTTGCAATTAGAAGATATCCACGATGAATTAATTGTTGTGGTAAATGATTTATTTATAACCTGACCGTTAGTCCACGTCCCGCCTGTGTTTAGATTTTCTCCCAATGCCCCGTTTACCATATTCCTCACAACCCAGCTGTGAACATATCCGGCACCACCTGCACAGTAAGAGTTTCCTGTTTGCGTATAAACAAGATTATCTTCCGTAATAACGTAATTTATCTTGTACTGGCCTGTTAAATTCGCTAATGCGGTAGTATTTAAGTTAAGACTCAACTGCCCCGTTGCTGAATTAAAACTCTGCGAAATTACATCAATCTTTACAGGTGCTTCCGATGCATTCATAAACCTCATGAACGGATATTCAAAGAATCCGCTTGAACTCATGTATGCATTTGGGTAAATCAGTCTGTCAATCGTTCCTGTAGGATATGCATTCATTCCCAAAGAAGTTATTATTGTATTCCCGTTAAAATTTATGTATGGATCGCTGCCACTTCCGTGGTAAGCAAGTACTATTAAATTCGGATAATAAGTTTCAAGTTCGTGCAATGCAAATTTGCCGCATGGGCACCACTGGCACCAGGTTCCTGTACAATATTCAACAAGAACATTTCTTGGATTATTGCTTACATAATAAGTGTTTATTATTGTGTCATTACTTAAATTCTGGTCTCCTGCTAATCCGGTTATTGCTTTAAAAGTATATGTACCGTTTGTTGGTGCAGTCCACTGAGGGAAATTAACTAAAGTCATCTGCCCGGGAGCTAAACTTGTTACTGCTTGCGTATTGCTGTAGGAACCGGGATTTATTGTAACGCTAACGTTAAATGACTGTGTCGTGTTTCCAAAATTTCTGACGTAAACTCTCGGAGTATCTATCGTTCCGGTAGTAAATGTTTTTATGTATCTCTTAAACCCCGAAGCTCCAACGTCATTGCTGTAAGAAGTACCTATTTTGATATTATCAAGATAAAGGTTATTCCCGAT
>CAIUQV010000209.1 GCA_903901375.1 uncultured Ignavibacteriota bacterium | reverse complement strand
CCACCGCCCCAAATCATGTGTACGAATGGGAAATATACAAACAGTAACCATAACACAAGGAAAAACAAGTATGCACCGAATCTGACTCTGTTTGCAAACGCACCTGTTATAAGCGCAGGTGTAATGATTGCAAACATCATCTGATATGCAATGAATACATAAAGCGGAATCGACGGATTGATTGGTGTCGGTGTGTTAAGATTGATTCCGTTTAAAAATGACATATTGAAATTTCCGATTATTCCTCCAATGTCAGTGCCCGTGGCAAGGTCGCCGCTGAAACACATTGAATATCCAACGAGCCACCATATAACAGATGTAACACCCATTGAAACGAAAGATTGAATCATTATTGCAAGAACATTTTTTCTTCCTACAAGTCCCCCGTAGAAGAACGCCAGTCCGGGCGTCATTAACATAACCAGACTTGTTGCCAGCAGCATAAATCCGGTATTGCCAGTGTCGAAAGTTGGCATAATTTTTACTCCTTTGATTTAATTTTGGAAATAGTAATCGATAGATATATTGTAATACCCTTTAACCCCAAATCAGATGTGTGTTTTATAAACAATAAATAAGTATAGATATGCAAAATTAGAGATATTGGAATTTATATTCAAATTAAAAATCAAAAATAGAAACTAAGTAGGATATTAGTATTGTAAAAACATTATTATATATGCCAAAAAAACATTCTTGTGGTCTGATTAAAAATTGTTTATTGGTCTGATTTGAAAGAAAATCATCTGTTATCAAATAATTATTATAATAAAAAAGACCTGCATTATTATGCAGGTCTCTTAATATAAAATCATCTGATTTATCTGTTACGGGAATATTCCAAGGTCCATGTAAGATACTGCAATCTTATCGATAGCAACAACGAATGCCGCTGTTCTGAAACTGTCTATCTTCGGATTCTTCATCTTCACGTCTCTTATCTGATGATATGAATGTATCATTGTGTCTTCCAGTCCTGAGTTTACGAGGTCAAGTTCGCTCGGTCCTGTAATAACAACGCTTCTCTGATGCTGTGTGAGTGCTTTGCCCGTAATGTTTTCAATCACGTTTACAAGGTTTGTGTGTGTTGATTCGTCGTATCTTCTGTCCATTCTTCCGAATGATACGTGCGAAAGATTCTTAAGCCATTCAAAATATGAAACCGTCACACCGCCTGCGTTTGCGTACATATCGGCAAGTACAAGTACACCCTTCTTTAAGAGTATTTCTTCTGCCTCAGCAGTAACAGGTCCGTTCGCTCCTTCTACTATTATCTTTGCTTTTATGTTACCGGCATTCTTTGCTGTTATCTGGTTTTCAAGTGCCGCTGGTACGAGTATGTCGCAGTCCATTTCAAGCGCTTCAACTGAATTCGTTATGTTCTTTGCTTTCTTGTAATTTAAAATAGATCCCGTCTCTTTTCTGTGTTTAAATACTTCTTCTACATTCAATCCGTTTGCATCGTAGATTGCACCTTCGCGTTCTGCAAGTCCAACAATCACTGCGCCTCCTTCGTTCTGCATTAAATAACCTGCCCAGTAACCAACATTACCAAGTCCCTGAACTATTACTTTCTTTCCGGAGATTCCTTCAGTTAATCCAAGTTTCTTCATGTCTTCTCCAACCCTGCATGCCTCTCTTGCAGCATAATAAACTCCGCGTCCTGTTGCTTCTTTTCTTCCCTGTATTCCGTGCTGACTTAACGGCTTTCCTGTAACGCATGCCATTGAGTCTGTCTGCGATGTATTGGATGAATTAAATGTTGAATAGGTGTCTGCAATCCATGCCATTTCACGTGGACCCGTTCCGTAATCAGGAGCAGGAACGTCAATTCCGGGTCCTATAAAATTCTTCTTTATTAATTCAGATGTGTACCTTCTTGTTATTCTTTCAAGCTCGCCTACTCTGAATTTCCATGGGTCAACTTTGATACCTCCTTTTGCACCGCCGAACGGTACATTAGCAACCGCACACTTGTATGTCATAAGGGCTGCCAGTGCTTTCACCTCGTCTTCATTAACCATTTCACTGTACCTTATTCCGCCCTTTACGGGTAACATGTGGTGCGAGTGCTCAACTCTGTAAGCATCAACAGTTATGTAGTTCTCATCGTCAAGACGTAACGGAAACTGAAAATGATATACGCTGTTGCACATCTTAATTTGTTGTAAAAGCCCTGCGGGATATTGCAGATGTTTTGCAGCTTTGTCAAAGAAGTTGCATACATCTCCAAAGAAATTTGTATTTTCCATATTCTATTGTTTGATTTGTTTAATTACCCGAAAATAAATAATATAAATTACTTAATAAATTTAAAAACAATAAAATTCCCTAATTGTTTTCAGTGGTAAATTGCCCGAAGTATGCGTTGAAGTGTGGTTTTCCTTCTGAATCTATTATGAAATATGGTGTATCTGTTTCACTTCCTGCTAATTTTTCAGCACCCAGAATAAACAATACTTTTGAAAGTACAACTCCCTCTTCGCATGTTGAAACGAGAACTGTAGAGCTTTGCGAAACAAGTGGTGGAATCCCTGTTTTGGGATTAATTATGTGATGGTACCTGATTCCGTCTATAATTTTGTATCGTTCGTAATCACCACTCGTTGCCGCTGAAAAATCTGTAATCGTTATCGCGCCGGATAGTTTTGTTTCATCCCTTGGGTTCTTGATTCCGACTGTCCATTTTTCTCTTTTCGGATTAAACCCTGATACGTATATGTCTCCGCCTCCGCTCAATAGAAAGTCTTTAACGCCTTCTGATTTCAGTCTCTCCGATGCTTTATCTATTGCATAGCCTTTTGCTATTCCGCCGAGGTCAAGCTTCATTCCGTCTCTCAGAAACTTTACTGTTTGATTATTTTTGTCCAGCTGTATTAATTTATAACCTGTGAATTGTAGAAGTGAATCTATTTTTTTAAGGTCAGGTTTTGTCACAAGCGGATGTTCTGAATTCAACCCAAAATAATCAGTTATTGGTCCGACGGTTATGTCAAATAATCCGTTGTACTTTTCGGAATAGGAAACACATCTTTCCAGTAACTGAAAAAGCTCCGTGCTTATTTTAACGGGGTGATTAAATGCACTGTCGTTAACATTGCTTATTTCTGTTCCCTTTTTATAATTGCTCGTGAAGGACTCAATTCTTTCCACTTCCTTCATAGCTTTCAGAAGCGCTTTCTTGCAGGT
>CAIUQV010000208.1 GCA_903901375.1 uncultured Ignavibacteriota bacterium | reverse complement strand
ATATAGAAACTGCATCCATTGAATAAATTTAAAGTAGAACTTCCTACAGTAGCTTTCCAACCATTAAGGTTAATATACTTTCCAGAATTATTATAAAACTCTACCCATTCGCAGCTAATAGTTAACGGGTCAAACATTATTTCGTTTATAACCAAATCATTCCTGCTACCAACCACAACGCTACCAAACGAATTTAACCTTGCTGGAGTGGAGTTTTCACAGTCGAGTGAAGTCATCCAGTTTGTAGAATCCTGAGAAGGTTTTGTAAAAGAAATTCTCTCAAGAGAATTTCTGCTGCTTCCGCCCCAGCTTGAACGGTACATAACCTGATCAACGATGACACTTGCATTATTATAAATGATAACTTTATCAACATCATTATTCAGAGTAGGAAGGTTAGAAAGGTAAAGTACTTTTGAAGTATCCATCAAAGGATGAAGCGGAACAATAGCATTAGTTTTTGCAATAACCAGATAATCATTAGAATTGATAATCCGATCGCCTGATGTAATAGTAATGGGTGAACCCTGACCGGACTCGTCGGATATTTTCCAGTTTTTAATATTTAAAGGTGCACCAGAATTATTATATAGCTCAACCCATTCAGGTTCGGGTGAAGTGGGGGCATACATAATTTCATTTATAAGCAAACCACTGGTTACAACCTGACCGCCGACATTCACACTCCGAACAAGTTTATTGTTTAGAGTATCTTCATCAGCTGCATAGACAACAATCCCAATATACTGCTTCTTACCACTGTCAATGTTTGCAATTCCATACCTGTATGACATAGAATCATTCTGATTTAACGCAGAAGTAAATGTCTGTGTATTTATAAGTTCAGAAGGAACTGCAATGCTATCAAAGTTAGAATCTTTGTAAATGTTTAAAACATAATTGTTTGCTGAGAGAAGTCCAATATTTTTTATTACAAAATCAAGTTTCAAGCTATCGCCGACATTCGGTGAGGATGGACTAATAACAAAACTTTTAAGCATTAAATCATTTTGCTTTGGAGTAAGTGAGTTTTGCCTATTAGGTGTTGCTTTTAAAGGGTCAACAGAAGTACCCCAGTTACTTTGCTGATTTGTAGCGCCAGAAGGATTTATTTTTTCAAGAGAAAAACCGCCGGTACCGCCGCCCCAAGAATTTGTGTAACCAAGACTATCAATCAACACACTTGTACTATTCTGAAGTACAATACTTTCATTTCCAGTATTATTAAGAGCATTCCAGCCGCTTGATTGCAGGATTAATCCTGTCACGCCCGGGAATGTAGACTTAAAATTTACTGAATCCTCGCATATTATTGCATAAGAATTGGCCCCCAAAGATATATTCAAAGATGTAACTGTCCTGAATGGGTTTGATGTTGCGGCATCTTTCCATTTCCAGTTTTGCAAACTAACAGGACTACCGGATGTATTGTATATTTCAAACCATTCCTTTGCGGGTGAAGTTGGTGCGTACATAACCTCATTTATCACTACCTGTGAATATAAATTCACTGCAAAAAGCATTAGCAAAAGCGTTAAAAGTTTATTCATCTTGAATATTTGTTCTTATGTTTAATATTATTTTAAAATTAAGCATATTAATATTTTATAACAATTTATTTAGATGAAAAAACTATTAATTATAATTATACTTCTAAGTGTCATATCAAAAGCATATTCGCAGTCATATGCGGTAGCGAATAATTACACACCTGTTTTGAATACATATGATTACTTCATAGTATTTGGAGGAAATGACGGATCAACAGTAAAACTAGACAACAGAGGATTAATAGGAGAAATGGAATTTATAGCGTTTCCGGGAACAGTTTTTAATATAATTGAGATAGTTGAATTTCAAGACAAGGGTTTAAAATACTATAAAGTTAAAACAGATGATTATCAGTATAACGGTGATTTCTATGTTGACAGCAGGTTCGTAAACACAACGTACGAAAAACCTAATGGTAGAATAATTGAAAATCCTATACAGTCAGATGTCGTGAATTTTATGAAATCTTTAATCGGGTATCCTTATATGTGGGGCGGAAACTATGCGGATGGTATTTATTCAATGCTTGAATTTTATAAGCCAAAATCGGAGATAGACACTAAAACCAAAAACCAATGGATATTAAAAGGTGTTGACTGTTCAGGACTGCTGTATCAATCAACGGGCGGATATACTCCAAGGAATACATCATCATTGTTAAATTTTGGTGAATCTGTAAACATAGAAGATAAAACACTTGAGGATATAATCCCTTTATTGCGTCCACTTGATCTTATTGTGATAAAGGGGCACGTAGTGATTGTCCTTGATGAAAACACAGCTATAGAGT
>CAIUQV010000207.1 GCA_903901375.1 uncultured Ignavibacteriota bacterium | reverse complement strand
GCCATACAAAATAATGCAATACAGATTCTACTTTATAAATAATAAACGAATATAATAATTTAATAATTAAGATATACAACAAAATAAATCTGCATAAGTTTCAGAGAAAATACTGAGACGGATGAACACGAATTCAACACAAGATCAGAAAAAGTTTTATCCTGATAAATGAAAACGGGAAGCAACGGATTTCAGGAACACGAAAGATGATTTATTTGAAATGAGGGTTTGTAAGTTTATATCTTATAACAGAAAACCCTTTAGACGGAATGCCTAAAGGGTTAAAATCTTGTACACTCGAGGGGACTCGAACCCCTGACCCGCTGATTAAGAGTCAGCTGCTCTACCAACTGAGCTACGAATGCGGGATAAATTACCACATTTAATAATTAAATTCAATTCAGAACAAACGAACACTCTGTTCTACCAAACAACTGGATTGCTGATTAACTTTCAGTTATTAAATGAACCTTCCTTTGGCAAGCTGTGGGGGATCTTGTCAAAAAAGTCTTATTATTCAAGTATTTTTAGTTGATCATCCTTATACTCTCTTTCATATTCTTTTTCCATTCCTTGATTTTTGCATATCTTAATATTGTATCTTCTTTTCCATATTATTCTGTTGCACTGACATAATAACCACCACTCCAGAATTATCCTCTCCATAATTCTTGTTTAACCTCTGGCCGTCTTTGAATATTTCTCTCTCTGTTATGCTTTTTATCATTTGTGTTATTTTCTTTGCACTATAAGTCGGAATTGATTGTATTAATAGATGAACATAATCTCTGTTTACTCCCATTTCTAATAATTTTATTTCATTTCGCTTTTCAATTTCCATACATTTGTCCTTTAATTCTTTCTCCACGTTTGATGAAAATACTACTTTTCTATATTTTGTTGGGATAACAAAAAGAACAATTAGAACTGAAACATTATGACTTTTATGTATATATTTGCTCATACATACAGAATATTACATTCTTTCTATTATTACACTGCAAGCAGGGTGGAATTTACCCTGAGTCATTAAAAGGAAACAACTTTCAGAAAAGAGAAGAATATTTAAACCTATATCCTAATGTGTTGTCTAAATATTAAGATGTAAATGATTTATTTTTTACATAAATAATCCGTAATAATGATTACAAATAATGCCAGGTTTCTACAGAATAATCGTCTAATAGTATAACAATAATATATTATAAGCATACACATTACACATAAGGGCACATTCACCAAAATAAGTTTATGGAAGAAGAAGTATACTTAAAATTATTTAATGGTGACAGAGGTGCTTTCGGCGAGCTTGTCGACAAATATTCTTCAAGAGTAATTAATATCTGCTACAGATTTTTCCCGGACAAAGAAGATGCAGAAGACATTTCACAGGAAGTTTTCATAGAAATATACAAATCTATAAAACAATTCAGGGGAGATTCAAAACTTTCAACATGGGTTTACAGGGTTACGATTTCAAAGTGTCTTGACGAAATCAAAAAACGCAACAGGAAAAAACGATTTATCTCTGCTGGTAAGATGCTTCATACAGATGAGATTGTAAGCAACATTGGCGGAGGGGTAATGCCGGATAAGAAAATTCAAGAACAGGATAAATTAAAAGAAGTTTTTAAGTCACTTGATACTCTGCCAGACAATCAGAGGGTTGCGTTCACACTTAGTAAAATAGAAGGATACAGCAACAAGGAAATAGCAGAGATATTAAACACAACAACTTCGGCAGTGGAATCATTAATTTCACACGCCAAAAAGAAAGTAAAATCTGAGCTTGAAAAAATTCTTAAAGAATAAATGCCAGAAAATAAAACAATAATCTTCTAATTAATAATACAGATTATGATTGATACAGAATTAAACAAAAAAGTGGTGCAAAGACTGGAGATGTTCGAAATGATGGAAGACATATCTCCTTCAGACGGATGGAGTACAGCATTAATGAAGAGGACAGAGTCGTTAAAACCTTATAAATCGCAGGTATTTTCACCCCCAAAATTTGCGCTAGCTGTTTTAATAATTATAATGCTGAACATAGGAATAATTTTAACAGCATTATTAACTGATTATAAACAAAGTGTTTCAAGGGATACTGCTCTTGAGATTATATCAAAAGAACTGCTTGTCAATCCTAACTTATTAAACAAATGACTTATGGAAATATTTTCTCAGAATAAGCTGCTCAAAACAATAATAGTTCTTCTTGTTTTGCTAAACCTGGCTTCAATCAGTGCTTTTATATGGAAAGAATACTTCCATAAACAGAGTGCCGAAAAGAACAAAGATGAATTTAACAATGTATCGGTAATACTAAAAAAGGAACTGAATTTATCCGATGAACAGGAAGAGAAAATTATGAACCTGCGAACAGAGTTTTTAAACAAAGAAAAGGTTCTTGAAGAAATTATCCGCAGCGGACGTGATTCACTAAACGCTGTAATGTTCAATAAAAACACAAATGAAGAACTTGCAAAATCAATTGCAAGAAGAATAGCTGATAACGGGTATAGCATGGAACTTCTGCGCTATGAGCAGGCACAGAAATTTAAATCCATCTGCACGAATGAACAACTTGAGAAATTTGAAAACCTGGTTAAAGAAATAAGGGATTATTTCAAACCGAATAAACCACCAAAAGATAAAGCCCCAAAAAACAGGTAATTTAACACAATAAAGTGTATTTGCAAGAAATGAATTTGAAAAAACAGTAAATTTTATTAATTAAATTAGAATATGAAAAGATATTTAGTATTACCATTTATAGCAGTATATGTATTTCTGGTACTGGAATTTATTATTGTAAAGAATGAAAAGACAGATATTGAAGTAACCGGACATGAAGAAGCTGTTATTCCAGAAAATGGATACTTCAGAACAGAGAGTGACAATATTCTTCTAGACAGCTTAAGTATTTTTTGTCAGGAGTTACTTGGCAGACCAACTACAAATTCCATTACAATAAATGCCTGTGCCAATAAAAGTCTTAACGTTTATTTTGAATACGGACTAGATTCGAATAATTACACAAATCAAACAGGCGTTATTACTACTCTTGACAGCATTCCATTTAATGTTAAAATAACAGGATTAAACCCGAATACGAGATATTATTACAGGATGAAATACCGTCCTACAGGAACTTTAACATATTTTACTAGGTCAAGCCATACGTTTATGACAAAAAGACAAGCGGGCAGTACATTTACTTTTGCAATTGAAGCGGATCCTCATATGGATACAAACTCTTTATCTTCTGTGTACACACTTACTCTTCAGAATATGAAATTAAGAAATCCGGATTTTCTTATAGACCTTGGTGACACATTTATGTCTGAAAAGCTCGTGACAAGAACTCCCGTTACAATAAGAGACAGGCATTTACTCCTCAGGTCATATTTTGATTTAATTTGTCATTCAGTGCCGCTGTATCTTGCTCTTGGAAATCATGAAGGAGAGTGCGGATGGTACAGAGACACAACATCGGGAAATAATTTTCCCGTATGGGCTTCAAATTCAAGGACTTTATACTATCCTAATCCGATACCTGATACAGTGTTTTATTCTGGAAATACAAAGTCCGAACCATTTGTAGGCCTTAGACAGAATTACTATTCATGGGAATGGGGAAATTGTCTGTTTGTAGTAATAGATCCATACTGGTACACGATGACGAAACCCGGATGGAACTGGACGCTTGGTCAGACACAATTCAACTGGTTTAAAAATGCACTGACGAACAGTAATGCAAAATTCAAATTTGTATTTTGTCATCAGGTAGTTGGAGGTAACGGAACAGACGGAAGAGGCGGAACAGAGATTGCACATTTATTTGAGAACGGAGGAAGAAATCTTGATTCAACGTGGGGATTTGACACGTATAGGTCGGGCTGGGGCGGAAAGCCCATACACCAATTAATGGTAGACAACAAAGTTAATATATTCTTTCATGGTCACGACCACTTTTTCGGCTATCAGATGAAAGACGGCGTTATTTACCAGGAACTGCCACAACCATCTTCAAAGAGCTATACAAATATTTCAGCAACACAATACGGATATTTAAACGGTGTTTTTATTCCAAGCAGAGGATATGCACTAATGACAATATCCGGTTCGAGTGCAAAACTTGAATACATAAGAACATATTTGCCGAGCGAAGAGAATGCGAGCAGACATAACCTAGACGTAAGTTACTCATACACTATTGACACTCTGGGTACAGTTATAGGGATTAATGAACCGGGTATTAATTTACCGAATGAGTATTCATTAAGTCAGAATTATCCGAATCCATTCAATCCTGTGACAAAAATAAATTATTCCATACCAACGACAGATTTTGTGCAGTTAAAAATATACGATTTAATGGGAAGAGAAATCACAACCTTAGTAAACGAGTATCAAAAGCCAGGAGAATATTCGATAACATTTGATGCAGACAGATTTTCTTTACCGAGCGGAATGTACTTTTACAGGTTAACGGGCAACAATTTTACCAGATCAATGAAAATGATATATCTTAAATAACTTTATCTTAGAAATAATATGAAAAGTTTTAACTTCAGAACACTCCTGATTCCTGCAGTATTACTCCTTTCTTTTATTGCATTAAATAATCGTAGTTCGGCGTTGTATAAATTACCGGATTCCGGACAGATAAGCAATTATACAACAACATTCGGAGAAGATTCAGATTATCTTATAAATTCACCTTCATACACGAATAACGGAAACGGAACCGTTACGGATAATATAACCGGTCTTATGTGGCAGAAAGCGGACGGAGGAGAAATGACAATAGAGGGGGCGATAATTTATTGCAGCAATATTAACCTCGGCGGATATTCAGACTGGAGGCTTCCAAATTGTCATGAGCTATTCAGTATTTTAAATCACGACAAAGTGAATCCGGCAACTGATACAGCTTATTTTGCGAAGACACTAGCTGAATACTGGTGGTCAACGAACAGGCAGATTGATGATTCAACAAAAGTATGGGTTGTTAATGCAGGCGGCGGTATTGGTGCTCATCCAAAGACTGAAACAATAAGTGCAGGGGGAACAAAACGTTTTCATGTCAGGGCAGTGAGAAATACAATTAACAATCCTTCTGTAAGGTTCAAGGATAACGGGAACGGGACAATTACTGACTTGGTGTCTGGATTAATCTGGCAGAAATTATTAGGCACAACTAAATACACATGGGAGCAAGGGTTAAGTTACTGCGAGAATCTATCTTTAGCGGGATACAGTGACTGGCGAATGCCTAATATAAAAGAGTTAGAATCATTAAATAACGAACTTCTAAAAAACCCGTCACTTGATTCAAGTTTTTTCAAGAATGTACAATTATCGAATTACTGGTCATCTACTACAACCTGTAATCAGACTACAAAAGCATGGTCAATGAATTCAGCTTACGGTCTGGTTTCCTATGATGATAAAACAGTTCCAAACAATGTAATAAGTGTAAGAGGTGTTTCGCTTCAGCCGATGGATTATCCCGGGTTAACATTAATTAAGGGAGGTGATTTTGTGATGGGAGACCATCAGGGATTTATAGACCCTCAGCATCCGAGTGATGAAATACCTCTGCATACAGTTCATGTTGATTCATTTTATATCGGGACTTACGAAACAACAAACCTGCAATTCTGTGAATACTTAAACTCAGCAAAGTCGCAGGGATTAATCCGTGTTCAGAACAATAAAGTATATGCAGCAAGCGGAGATACAAATGCATACTATTTCCTGAATGAATTATCACCTTATTACAGCATAAGCTGGAACGGTACATTATTTTCTGTAGTAAACTCAAAAGGTAATCACCCTACAGTGGGAGTAATGTGGTACGGTGCAGCTGCATACTGCAACTGGCTGAGCCAGCAGCTTGGACTTTCACAATGTTACAACCTCACTAACTGGAGCTGTGATTTTACCAAAAACGGTATACGATTACCAACTGAAGCTGAATGGGAATATGCGGGACGCGGCGGGCAGTATAATCCGTATTGTGTTTTTTCCTGGGGAAATGATTCGATGACTTTATCAAGAGCTAACTGGCCTTCTTCGGGAGACCCTTATGAAACAAGTTCTGATTCAGTATTTACAACACCGGTGGGATTTTACGACGGGCAGTTAAAATTAAAATCAAATTACAACTGGCCAGGAAGTGCAACTTCGTACCAGACAACAAGCGGTATAAATGCATATGGCTTGCATGATATGTCAGGGAATGCATGGGAATTTGTGAATGACTGGTATCAGCAAGCTTATTACAACGTAAGTCCTTACAGGAATCCAAAGGGACCTGTTTATGATTCTGCTACTGTAATGCCAGACGGGAAAAAATACAGGGGAATGCGCGGTGGTAACTGGTATAACGGTAAATGGGGACATTCCAGAGTTGCAAACCGCAATCCATCTTACTGGAGGGGACCATTAGACCCGAACCATCCATGGTATCATATAGGATTCCGTGTAGCAAGGTATGTGTTTTCACAGTCTATAGGAATTAACGAAGGAAATGAAGAAGTGAATGATTATAAACTTTTTCAGAATTACCCTAATCCGTTTAATCCCAGCACAACAATATCTTTCACACTT
Source organism: uncultured Ignavibacteriota bacterium (assembly GCA_903901375.1). Lineage (GTDB taxonomy): Bacteria > Bacteroidota > Ignavibacteria > Tepidaquicellales > Tepidaquicellaceae > CAIKZJ01. Next base: position 9,647 of record CAIUQV010000207.1, on the reverse strand, counting down.
CCAAGAAGAGATTATGTTTCACTGAAAATCTATGACATAAAAGGACAGGAAATATCAGTATTAGTAAATCAGAATCTTAATGAAGGAAGCTATACATATCTATGGAATGCCGATAACTATTCCAGCGGAATATATTTCTGCATACTTAAGACTGAGAGCATCAATAAAAACATAAAAATGATATTTATAAAATAAACATCCAAATGCTATGTTTAAAAGAGTTATAATTATAATTGCAATTCTATCAGTTACGTCTGTTATAACTGCACAGACAAGGACAGTAGGTCTTTTCAGCAATGACACATCACAGACTTATAAAGGATATACTCTGATGGCACCGAATAAATATACGTCTACTTACCTGATAAATAATGAGGGCAGGCTATGCCATAAATGGTCGAACAGTCAGTATTCACCCGGAAATTCGGTTTATCTTCTTCCGAACGGAAATTTACTGAGGACTTGCAAGATAAGCGGATATATAGTAGGCGGAGAAGGCGGGCGGGTTGAAATGTACAGCTGGGGAGATACACTACTCTGGCAGTTCACATATAACACACAGAATTATATAACACATCACGATGTAAGGTATTTACCGAACGGTAATATGCTAATGATTGCCTGTGAGAAGAAAACACTTGCACAATGTCTTGCGGCGGGATTCGATTCAAGCATGTTTCAGCCGGAGATTATTTCAAACGGATATTTTCTACCTGATTATGTTATAGAAGTTCAGCCGACATATCCAACAGGCGGAAACATAGTTTGGGAATGGCATGTCTGGGATCATCTGATACAGGATTTTGATTCTACAAAACAAAATTACGGAATAGTGGCAAACCATCCTGAATTAATAGATTGCGACGGTAATGGCCAGAAAGCAAAGTTATTATGGAATCATATGAATTCGATTAATTATAATGCCCGGTTTGATCAGATTATTTTAAGCTGCAGGAGCAACAGTGAATTATGGGTCATTGACCATTCAACTACAACAATACAGGCAGCAGGTCATACAGGTGGAAGGTACGGACACGGAGGAGACCTTTTATACAGGTGGGGAAATCCGATGTGTTACAAGTTAGGTACTTCAGCAAACCAGAGATTATTTATGCAGCACGACGCAGAATGGATAGACACGTTAACACCCGGATACGGAAGTATGACTATTTTTAATAATGGTGTAGGAAGAAACTACTCATCTGCAGACCAGATTTTACCTCCGGTAGACAGTCTAGGATTTTATTACCGTGCAGCGGGAACGGCATTTGGTCCATCCAGTGTAAGCTGGACTTATACAGCGACTCCTGCGTCGTCATTTTACTGTGCAAACATATCGGGAGTACAGAGATTACCAAACGGAAATACTCTTATCACCGGCGGGCCAACAGGCACATTGTTTGAAGTTACATCCGGCGGACAAGTGATATGGAAATACATTAATCCAGTAATCAATACAGGTCCGTTATATTATGACGACAGTATTCCTTCTGACCCTAATAATGTCGGTACGTATCAGAACTATGTATTTAAGGTTCACCGATATGCACCTACATATACAGCTTTTACAGGTAAGGATTTAACTCCAGGTTCTTTAATTGAACTTTATCATACCGGTGTTGAAAGAGAAGGAACGAGTATTTTAAATACGTTTGAGCTATTTCAGAATTATCCGAATCCTTTTAATCCATCAACATCAATCAGATACAATCTGCCAGTTAGCGGTTTTGTAAACATAAAAATATTCAACTCGCTCGGGAAAGAAGTTGCTACCTTAGTAAACGAGAAGCAAAGTCCGGGACTTTACAGAGTAAACTGGCAAACATCCGGATATTCAAGCGGTGTTTATTTTTACAGAATAGAAACTGACGGTTTCATGCAAACCAAGAAAATGTTATTAATCAAATAATTTAATTAATGCTAAGTGGAAAAGTGAGAATAATTAATTCCGATAACTTAACAGTTTAATGAGAAGAATATTATTAATAATCAGTGTATACATTGTATTGTCGGTTTTAAACACTATAAGCGCAAAGAGTATAGACACAACTGCCTTTTACAGCAATCAGATATTAAGCTGTCCGACTGACAATTCAATCACAATAAGGATTTTGCCGCGCAAAGCACTGAATATATATTTTGAATACGGAACGTCGCCCGGTGTTTATTCAAATTTGACATCTACGGTTACAACAACTGCAGAAATACCTGTTCAGTTCATATTATCCGGGCTTACATCGAACACAAGATACTTTTATAGGCTGCGCTATAAGCTGCCGAACGAACAAAGTTTTATAATTGGCGATATGTGTACTTTTATCACTCACAGGCCACGAGGAAGTATGTTTACATTTACGATAAATGGTGATTCGCATCTGTATGACAAAAAAGGAGTACCATCTGTTATGAGGCAGACTATGTCAAATATCGGTCAGGATAATCCCGATTTTCATTTTGAACTGGGTGATACATACGGAGATGACCGAAATCCATTGACCATCGATTCTGTTTCTGAACTTAGTCTGAAAAAATCATTCCTTCAGTATATAGGATTGATTGCACACTCGGCGTCATATTACTTTGTAATGGGAAATCACGAAGGTGAAAATGCATGGTATTTAACACAACCCCGAAATCTTTATCTATGGGGAACACTTGCACGAAAGTTTTATTATGCCATGCCAGAACCAAACGGATTCTATTCGGGAAATGATTCGACTGAGGGAAGCGGAATGGGCAAGCCACAGGATTATTATTCATTTGAATGGGGCGATGCTCTTTTTGTAATACTCGATGAATACAGATTTTGCACATCTGATGCAATGCCAGGTCAATGGAACTGGACACTTGGTCAGAGACAATTCAACTGGTTCAAACAAACTTTACAAAACAGCACAGCAAAATATAAATTTGTATTTGCTCATCATGTAACTGGATACGGAAGAGGCGGTGTTATAATGGCAAATCAGTTTGAATGGGGTGACTCAGTTCATTTTAATCAATACAGAACAGGATGGGGAGGAGTTCCTATACACCAGATAATGGCACAGAATCATGTTAACGTATTTTTCGATGGTCACGATCACCTTTTTGCAACGGAACAGGCTAACGGTGTATATTATCAGGAAATCGGAATGCCAAGTGACTCAACATATCAGATTGGTTGGCTTGCAAACGCAGATGCATATACAGGTCCGAATAAATTTGACGGTTCGGGTTACATAAGGGTTACGGTTGGCCCTAATGAAGGAAAAGTGGAATACGTCTCAACGTATAAACCTCAGGACACAAATTCAATAAATCATAATCATTCAGTAAGGTTCTCGTATACTTTTTCTCCACATACATCAGTAAACGAATCAGGAAAGATAATTCCCGATGAGCCAACACTAGAACAGAACTATCCAAATCCGTTTAACCCAACAACGCTAATAAGTTTTACTCTACCAGAGAGAACACAGGTGAGTCTAAGTGTTTTTGATGCTGCAGGTCATGAAATTCAAACTCTTGTAAACAGTATACAAAATACCGGTGAGCACGAGATAAAATGGGATGCAACAAAATATCCGAGCGGAGTTTATTTTTACAAAATAATCACTGACGGATATACCAATACAAAGAAAATGTTATTAATCAAATAATAAAACAATGAAACGAAATTTAAATTTTAAAAAGGAATTTTTGACACTTTTGTTAATGCTGATGATTACAGCATATTCATCTGAGTTGTTTTCTCAGCGCAAAGTCGGATTATTTTTAAACGATTCGGCATACACATACAACGGTTATACACTTTTTGCACCAAAGCATTATACATCAACTTATTTAATTAATAACCAGGGTAAATTAGTTCATAAGTGGTCAAACAGTCAGTATGCACCAGGACAGTCAGTTTATATAACACCAACAGGACATTTACTCAGAGCCTGTATGATACAGGGACAGATAGGAACAGGCGGAGGTGAAGGAGGAAGAGTAGAAGAATGGACATGGGGAGATACATTAATATGGCAGTTTACATATTCCTCTCCGAATTATATAGCTCATCACGACATCAAACGTCTTCCGAACGGAAATATACTAATGCTTGCCGTGGAAAAGAAAACAGTAGCACAATGCCTTGCATCGGGTTTTGACCAGAGCAGATTCCAACAGGAAATAATTACAAAAGGATATATGGTACCAGATTACATAATAGAAGTTCAACCGATATATCCAACAGGCGGGAATATTGTATGGGAGTGGCACGTATGGGATCATTTAATACAGGACTTTGATTCTACAAAACTTAATTTCGGGAATGTGGCAAGTCATCCGGAATTAGTTGATTGCGACGGTGATGGCAGACTTTTACCGTGTTTCTGGAATCATATGAATGCGATAGCGTATAATTCAAGGTTTGACCAGATAATATTAAGCGTGAGAGGAAACAGTGAAGTATGGGTTATAGATCATTCAACAACAACTCAGCAGGCAGCGAGTCATACCGGCGGAAGATACGGACACGGAGGTGACCTGCTTTACCGCTGGGGAAATCCGGCCTGTTATAAGATAGGAAATTCAAGCACACAGAAATTATTTGAACAGCACGATGCTCAATGGATTGACTCTTTGTATCCGGGCTCCGGAAATATGCTTGTATTTAATAATGGAGTGAACAGGGGTTATTCATCAGTAGACCAGTTTGTACCACCGGTAGATAGTCTGGGATTTTATTACAGGGCACCAAATTCAGCATTCGGACCTGCAAGTTCGATTTGGATATATACTGCAACACCTCCAAGTTCAATGTACGCTTCTGATATATCCGGTGCACAAAGGCTGCCAAACGGTAATACATTAATCTGTTACGGTACTCTCGGTAATTTTCTTGAGGTAACACCGGGGGGACAACTTGTATGGAAATATGTTAATCCTGTAATAAACACAGGACCTTTATATTATGACGACACAATTCCTCACGATCCGACGCATCCGACAGAAACTATGAATTCGGAATTCCGGGTTCAGAGATATCCACCAACATTTTCCGGTTTAATCGGAAAGGATTTAACGCCAGGTACGTTCATTGAATTGTATCATGTTGGAATCAGAGAAGAAGGCAGCGGAATTCCGGAGAATTACTCATTACAACAGAATTATCCAAACCCATTTAACAGCAGTTCAAAATTCAAATTTGATATTTCAAAGTCAGGAGACGTAAAAATAAGGGTTTATGATGTGCAGGGTAGAGAAGTGCAGACTGTTGTAAATGAAAGGCTTAATGCGGGTAAGTATGAAGTTATGTTTGATGGAGGCGGACTGACGAGCGGAATATATTTTTACAGATTAAGTGCAGGTAATTTTACAGAGACGAAGAGGATGATACTGTTAAAATAATATTTGTAATCATACAGACACTTGAAAGCCGTTCGGTTTGAACGGCTTTTATATTTACTACGAGCATAATCGATTTATAACAGCAGTATTTACCGCTTCGTAAATGAAGAGTTATTATTAATAATCAATCCAGGTCAGGAATCTGCACCTTGTATTTATCAGAAGAATCAATAAATGCATTATATTCTTTTCCGATAATTAGTTTAGTTAAGATAATTGGTATTCCAAGCTGTATCCTTGTTATTTCATAAACAGACTGTCCTTCTATGGATATATCCAGAACAATATCATAAACAGGATATTTATTAACCTTCATTTTCTTATAATTAACGGATTTAATTTTAGCATTACCTTTTATGCCGTTTAAGACTTTAGGAGTTTCTGGTACGAAACGAACGGCTTTTCCAATTTTAAAGAAGAAAATGTTAAAAAGAACTGATAAAATATTGCTTTCAGTAAAGACAATTTTAAATACAGTATAAACTTCAGTTTTTAGCCATTCGTAATTTTAAAAATCGCAGGTTATATATTTATGCCCTTTTAATAATATTATTTCAATATTCAATACTTCGGAAACACGTTTCTTTTGCGTCATAAATCATTAATAAACATAAATTAATTACATAAATTGTCCGAGTAAGTAAATTGAATTATTTGATTAAAGAATGTAATTTAAAGCACATTAAATAATTGTAGTTACAATAAATAATGTGTTATAGTTTCGTAATTCCGAATAATATTATTAATTATTTTGAATTATATTTTTAGTGAAATTAAATTTTAAAAGATGCCAAAAATCTTAATAATAGATGATGATGAATCAATACGAGAGAGTACAACTGATTTACTTGAGGTCTGCGGATATGAAGTTGATTCTGCAGAAAATGGTGCTGCAGGTATAAAGAAGGTCGGAATATTTAATCCTGATTTAATAGTATGTGATATTGCAATGCCAGACCTTAACGGATATGCTGTATTAAACGAATTATCAAAGAATGAAAAAACAGCATCAATTCCATTTATATTTCTTACCGCAAAATCTGAAATTTCAGATATAAGAAAAGGAATGCAAACCGGAGCCGATGATTACATCCCCAAACCTTTTGACCCCGAAGAACTACTAAAATCCATTGATTTAAGGTTAAAGAAGAGAAACAGGTTGTTAACAGAGGCAATAAAGGATGTTTCTTTTAATGAAGATAACACAAAAGCTAAAACACTTAACAAAGATTCGAATATTATCTTAATGTCGAATAATGAGCCTGTTTATATTAACATAAGTGATGTAGTTATAATAAGGTCGGTTTATAAATACAGTAAGGTAACCACTTCGGCAAACAAAAGAATATTGGTAAAAAAACTTTTAAAAGAATGGGAAGAAATACTTCCTTCAGACTTATTCCTGAGAATTCACAAATCCATCATCATCAATCTGTCATTTGTTACTAAATTTGAAAACTGGTTTGATTCTTCTTACAAGGTTTATTTAAAAAATCTGGACGAGCCCTTAGTTTCAAGCAGAAGGTACAGTAAGAAAATCCGGGATATGAGAATTGCTTAGGACAGGATTACACAGGAATAATAATCGTAAATTCTGTTCCTTTGTTTACTTCACTTTTTATATCTACTGTACCGCCGTGTGCATCAACCGCACTTTTCATTATCGTTAAACCAAGACCTGTACCGGCAGCATTACCGTGATTATTACCCCTGAAGAAAGGTTCGAATACTCTTTTTAAATCTACAGGTAAAATTCCAATCCCGTTATCTTTAACTTTAATTATCAGTTTGTTGCCTGTAATCTCTGCAGAAAAAAGAATCTCAGAGTTGTTGCCGGAATATTTCACTGCATTGGATATAAGGTTTTCGATAATCTGGCGCATAAGTTTAGGATCAATATTAATAGTTTTTTCAATATTTATCATTGACGTTTTGATGCTGTGACCTGTTCTAGAAATGATTGTAGATTGAAGCTCTTCTAATATTTCGACTAAATATTTACCAATTTCAATTTCCTCTTTCCTGATTTCTGATTTAGCTGATTCGGATTTACCAATTTCGAGTACGTCATTAAGCAGTCTTGTCATTTGTCCCACGTTCTTTTTGATTCTCTTCAGACTGTTAATTTTCTTGCTTTCCGATAATGAATTATCATATTTCTCAAGAAGTTCAACTGAAGTGTTTATTGATGTTAATGGTGTTTTAAATTCGTGAGATGCCATCGAAATAAACCTTGAACGAAGTTCACTTAATTCCTTTTCTTTCTTTAAGGCTTCGTCGGTTTTCTTCTCAGCTCTTTTTCTTTGTGTTACATCCATAAGAAATATTAAAGCTGCTTTCCTGTCGAGCCATTCTATTAACAGTGAATTCATCTCAGCTTCAATAATCTCCGACCTCCCTTTAACAAGTTTCAATTCCTTAATATCAATAACAGGTTCACCGTTTAATGTATTCAGATAATCTGCCAAAAAAGATTCACTGTAATCAGGATATATAAATTCTCTGAAGTTTTTCCTGTACAGTTCTTCGGATACAGGACTTAGCATTTCAATAGCAGATGGATTATAGTATACTACTTTTTCGTCCTGCAATACAATGATTGCCTCGTTGGCATTTTCGACGAGTAGTTTATATTGCTCTTTTGAATATTCTATGGATGCTTCGGCTTTTTTTCTTTCTATTATTTCGTTCTTAAGATTTTCATTAACATCAATAAGGTCTTTTGTTCTTTCAACGACAGTATTTTCAAGAACAATGTTCGATTTTTTAAGCCTGTTTTCTCTTAATTTGAAATATGCAATTCCTAATGTTAAAAATATAAAAACTATAGCCGATATAAACCACCAGGTTCTCCAGAAAGGCGGAACGATTACTAATTTAACATTAGTGGGAATATTCCACACTCCATCAGCATTTGATGCTTTAACGCTGAAAGTATAATTTCCAGGCTGCAGGTGCGAATATGCAGCAGTACGGTTGTTTCCCGAGTAAATCCAGTCTTTATCAAGTCCGTCTATCTTGTATGCATAATTGTATTCTTCAGGATTCTTAAAGTTCAGCACTGAAAACTCAAAAGAGAAAACATCGTCTGAATATGACAGAGTTATCTCACCGTTATTTAATTGTCTTTTAAGAACATCACTTTCCTGATTGAATTTCTTAAATGAAGTTATGGTAACGGTTGATAAATTCTGCACATCATTTAATTCGTTCGGATTAAAACACGTGAACCCTTTCTCGCTGCCTGCGTAAACCATGTTCCCATTTGACATGATAAATGAAGAATGATACTCAATCTTTAATGAGCCATCATACTGATTGTAGAATCTAAGTTTTGATAATGATGTGTTGAATTTTGAAATCCCCTGATTTGTAGCAAGCCAAAGGTTATTGTTATTGTCAGCAATTATATCAAAAACAGAGTTGCCACCTTTTTCGAACTCATCATAGTAATTTCTGAAGTTATCCCCGGTTTCAAGATATTTACAGAGACCATTTGATGTACCAATCCATAAATCACCATTCCTGTCCTCTCTTCCGCACAAGACATAATCCGAAGGTATGCTGTTGGGATTGTTAACATCATGATAATACCTTTTGCATTTTCCTGACTTTTTATCAAATTTATTTAATCCTCCGTTCCATGTTCCAATCCATAGAAATCCGTTTTTATCATCATAAATAAATGAAATATCGTCGTAACTTACGCTGCTATTATCAGATTCAAGGTTATAATACCTTGTAAAATTATCACTTTCGGGATTGTACTTACAAAACCCATTATCTGTTGTTGCCGCCCATAATACACCTTCTCTGTCGCTATATACAAAACGTATTCTATCAGAGCTCAAACTTGTTGAATCGGTTTTGTTATTTCTATAGTATTTAAATTTTCCCGAATTAATATCATATTTGTTTAAACCACCACCCCAGGTTCCAATCCATAAATCACCATTCTTGTCGGCACAGATCTTATTTATGTAGTCTATATTTAAACCATCACTCCCCATTTGGGAATTAATAGTCTTTATATATTTTTTAGTTGAGTTATCAAAAAGAAATACCCCCCTGTTTGTGGAAATCCACAATATTCCTGTTTTATCCTCATAAACACTCCAAACGTCTTTAGCATTTAGTTTATTTGAACCTTCATCCGGCAAATAGTAATTTGTAAAAATATTCTCGTCAAGATTAAATTTCACCAGTCCCTGATTCCAAGTTCCCACCCACAAAATATCAGAATTATAGTAATATGAATTGTTAATTTG
>CAIUQV010000206.1 GCA_903901375.1 uncultured Ignavibacteriota bacterium | reverse complement strand
TCTTTATTGTGTAGAAATCAAGCATCTTATCTCCCTTTTTGTAGTATACTTCCTGCTGGAATTTTCCCTCGCACTTCTGTCCGGCTGAATTCTTCTGCATCCAGAAATTGCCAAAAGCTATCTTTAAATAATATATACCTTCAGGTATAAACTTTATATCAAACGACTCACCTGCGTTTATAAAAACACACCTTATGCATTCATCATTTTGTGAATTGTGTATTTTTACAACCACATTAGTATTCCTGCCAATCAGTATTCTCAAAAAGTTCTCAGTCTTGTAGTCAAACTTTTCTGAAGATACTATGCACGAAGGTTTTTCTCCCGTTTGATAACTGACCTCTTCCCAGCCGTCTTCCTGTGAATATAAAGATGCCGCTCCGGTAAAACTGATTACAATAAGTAATACAAAAAATGCTTTTTTCATAAGTGATTTTAGATTGCACTAAAATATGCAATGCAGAATATATTTTGTATGCAATTATTACAAATCAGTACAATTATTAACAATTTTTTGAGGGTTTTTATAATCTTGATAATACTATCAGTATAAGTTAATTTAACTGTTAAATATTTTCTAATTTAGGAAATTTATACTGAATTTACGTTTAAATGAAGACTTTTTGGCTCATAATTTTCGCTCTTTTTCTGATTTCTGTTTACGGAAATGCTCAGAATGATATTAGCGATCTGCCAAAAACTAATTTGAACGCATTTCAGGATATCACTTCTGTCAGTTTTAATGAAATTGCAGATGTAATTACTATTATCGGTAAGGATAAGATTTATAAAATAAGCGTTGAGGATAGTACCGAACTTAAAGAGTTCTTTCTGAATGAATTAAAACGGAAATTCTATAATCACAGGTTCGTTTATGTGGTTTCTGACTCTGTAGATGCCGTTTTAAAGTTCACAGGTTTGAAGTTTAAAACCGAATATTCAGACCTTAAAGAAAAGAGATTGTTCGGCGATGAGTTTTTTAAAAGACACCTCAGCGTATTGTATAATTTTTCTGTCTCAGGAGGCACTGAAAAATCAATATCTGCGTTGTATAAAGATGAAATCAGAGCAGATTTGCTGGATTATGTGCAGGGAGGGAATTATGCATTCCTGAAATCAGTTTTACCGGATAAACCCTTTATTAAGAAAATATTGGTTCCGGCTGTAATCGTTGCAGTTTCTGCTGTTGCAGCTATATTATTTTTTTCAATCAGAAGCAAATAAAATTAATGTTTAAAGAAATGAAAGTATATCTGTTGTTGAGCGTTGTCCTGATGGCTTTATTAGTGGCAGGGTGCTCGGGCTCAGGTAAATCGGATATTAATACCGAAGATCCGGATAAAGCATTCGACATCGCAAAGGCAAATTACGATAAGAAGGATTATGTACAGGCTATCGAAGATTTTTCTCTTATTAAGGTTAAATTCTCCGGTACAAACATCAGTGATAAAGCTCAGTTTTTTCTCGGTATGAGCTATCTTAAACAGCAGGAATATATTCTTGCCGCCTATGAATTTGAATATCTTTTGAAGAACTACGCTACAAGTAAGTATTCTACTGACGGTCGTTTCCAGCTTGCTATGTGCTATTTTGGTATGTCTCCTAAGTGGTCTTTAGACCAGACTTATACTCATCAGGCAATCACAGAGTTTAAAAACTTTCTTGAATTGTTCCCGACAGATAAGAATGCTCCGGATGCAGAAGCAAAAATTAAAGAGCTTAGAAATAAACTTGCCTATAAAGAGTTGAAATCAGCCGACCTTTATCTGACTATGGAAAGCTATAAGGCAGCTACAATCTATTACGAAAATGTGGTAAGTGATTATTTTGATACCGATTATGCAGACGACGCTCTCTATGGCAAAATTAATTCTCTTGTTGTCAGAAAGAAATATGATCTTGCAAGAACTGAAATTGCCAGGTTCGAGTCTAAGTTTCCTGGAAGTAATCTGCTTGCTAAAGTTAAAAGTTTAAAAAACACTTTACCTTTACAATAATGAATTCCAAATTAGTTAAAGAATCTCAGGTGCAAATGGTAGAGCTTGTTCTGCCAAACGACACAAATATGCTGGGTAACCTTCTCGGCGGTAAACTTATGCACTGGATAGATATTGCCGCAGCTCTTGCTGCTTCACGGCATTGCAATAACGTTGCAGTTACTGCTGCCGTCGATAATCTTCAGTTTCATAAACCCATTAAGCTTGGTGATATTATCAGACTGAAAGCATCCGTAAACAGGGCATTTAAGACTTCTATGGAAGTCGGTGTAAAAGTTGAAGTAGAAAATATTAAATTCGGAGAAGTGTTTCACTCTAACAGTGCATACTTAACTTTTGTTAATGTCGACAGGGAAACAAACAGACCGATTCCTGTCCCTGAAGTTATTCCTGAATCAGATGAGGAAAAAAGACGTTTTGACGAAGCTCTGAAAAGAAGAAACCAGAGAGTTCACGAAAAATCAGGATTTATTCAGCACTGATATGCCGGCAATCAGCTTAAAGTGTACTTCTCTCGAGAAAAGTTTTTTGAATAAGATTATATTCAGGAATGTTAATCTTGAGTTAATGTCGGGAGACTCTATCGCCATTACTGGTAAAAACGGTTCGGGTAAATCTACATTGCTAAAAGTCCTTGCTAATCTTATTAAACCGAATAAAGGAAAAGTAGAGATTCTCGATAACGGAATAGAGGTCGTTCCCGAAAAAGTACATATGCACCTTGGTATGATTGCTCCATACATTAATCTTTACGATGAACTCAGTGCATATGAAAACCTTGATTTCTTCTTTGATTTAAAGTGTAAATCTGATAAATATCCGGATAAGAAAGAAAGAATAGAATATCTTCTTGATAAAATTAACCTGTACAGCCGAAGGAACGACGAAGTTAAGAATTTCTCTTCAGGTATGAAACAGCGCGTGAAACTTGCTTTCGCAATTATTAACGACCCTGAAATATTACTGCTCGATGAACCAAGAACTAACCTCGACGTTGAAGGTATAGACCTTGTTTATAAAGTAGCCGGTG
>CAIUQV010000205.1 GCA_903901375.1 uncultured Ignavibacteriota bacterium | reverse complement strand
CGTTGGTCTTGCAATGAGTTACAGAGGTATGAGCCTTGGTGCTGAAGGAGTTGACTTCAACTCTGCAATTATAAATGTACAACCCGATGGTTCAATACTTCTTGAAACGGGAATTCATGAAAATGGACAAGGTTCTGAAAGTGCATTATGTATGATTCTTTCTCGTGAACTCGGAGTAAGTCTCAGCAAAGTAAGGTACAGAAGACCTTCCACTTCAACAATTCCCGACGGAGGCACTACTGTCGCTTCACGCGGAACAGTTCTCGGCGGCGGTGCAGTAGTTAAAGCAGTTGAAAACCTTAAATCTAAAATATCGGATTTTATTTTCAAGAAGTATGGCATTAATGAAGAAGTCAAAATATCAGATGGCATTGTTGCTTTTGGAAAAGAATCGAAAACTTTTAATGAAGTAATAAAAGAAATGTTTGGCTCACGTGAATATCCCCATGTAATGGGCATTTACAGACCTCCGGTTGTTTCCTGGAATGAAAGTAACGGCCAGGGAGATGCATATTTTTCCTGGACGTATGGATGCCAGGCAATAGAAATTTCAATCAATAAAACTACCGGCAAACTAAAACTCCTCAATGCAATAGCTGCTCACGATTGCGGTAAAGCTGCAAACATTGAAATGACTGTCGGACAGTTCTACGGCGGTATTGCAATGGGTATCGGTTATGGAATATTCGAAGAAGTTAAAATTAAAGATGGTAAGATTGTTAACGATAATTTCAACTCATACAGACTGCCACGTGCTACAGATATGCCTGAAATGAAAGCTATACTGATTGAAAACCCCGACCCTAATTCTCCGTCCGGTGCAAAAGGTATCGGTGAACCTACTAATGAATTAATGGCGCCCGCTCTTGCTAATGCCATTTATAATGCTACAGGTAACAGGTATTTCAAACTCCCTGTTAAAGTAAAACTTGGAGAGGAGGAAATTATATGCAGACGACCATAAATAAAAAACTGTATAATATTCCCGATGAACTAAAGGATATAAGACTTACTGATTTTTTAAGAGAATACCTGGATTTAACAGGTGTGAAAAACGGATGTGAAATGAGAGCTTGCGGTGCTTGCGCTATTCTCGTTAACAATAAATCTATGCGCATTTGCCACGCAACGGTTAAAGATGTTGAAAACTGTGATGTACTTACTATCGAGGGCATGGAAAATGAAGACGGAACTTTGCACCCTCTTCAGCAGGCATTCATCGATTACGGCGCTATTCAGTGCGGGTTCTGTACACCGGGAATGGTGCTTACTGCTCACGCATTGTTATTGTCAAACAATTCTCCAACAAGAGAACAAATTAGAAAAGCTCTGCAAAGCAATCTTTGCAGATGCACTGGTTACCAGCAAATTGTTGATGCCATCGAAGCGGCATCGGTTTATTATAAATAAAATTATTTAAGAATGGAATTAAAGACTAAACTTGAAGGACTAAAAAAATTTAAACAGGGACTCTATGGAAAAGACTTCCTGCTTACAACTGAAAAAACACTTGATGAACTAAAGTATATAACCGAGCTTGCGGAAACTCTTAAGGAATTTCATAAACAGGGAAAATCATTTAAGCTTTTTGATTCAGG
>CAIUQV010000204.1 GCA_903901375.1 uncultured Ignavibacteriota bacterium | reverse complement strand
GCATATTCCTGTCCTGTGCGCTGGAGACCTCTCACTTTTAAAGTAGGCGATAAAAAGTATTTCAACGAAAGAGCTATTTCCACTCAGCAGACTGGTTTCTCATTCGTTACTCAGTCGCGTTCTTCTCTGCCAAACGAAGTCGGCGGCATTTTCTGGTTCGGTGTTGACGATAATTATACAACCGTGTATTCTCCTATCTATACTTCGATTACCAAAGTTCCGCCAAACTATGCAGTGGGCAACGGCGATATGATGGTCTTCTCGGATTCTTCTGCATTCTGGATTTTTAATCAGGTTTCAAACTTCGCATACACACGTTACAAAGATATGATAAAAGATATTCAGCCCGTTCAGAAAGAACTTGAACAGGGTTACCTTAACAGTATTGCCGAAGTTGATAAAAATGCAATGGATCTATACTCACATGACCCGCAAAAAGCAAAAGACTATTTAACAGAATATTCTCTCACGGTCGGCAGGAACACATTCAATCGTTGGAAACAGCTTTACGGTTTCCTCTTCACAAAATATATGGATGGTAATATTAAGTTCCCCGTAAACGGAAGCAGGGTTCCTAAAGTGACCCAGCCCGGCTACGGCGAAGATTGGTACAAAGAGCTTGTTAAAGAAACAGGCGAAAGGTACAAAGCCAAAGACGAAGGCAGCTCACATTAATCATATTAAATTTTGTTTTCTTAATTTGTAAAATTACTGGGAAGGATTTTTCCTTCCCGGTAATTCTTTTTCTTAATTTATGTGAATTTGAGTAATTTGTGGGAAGAGTATTTCATAATTTCAAATTTAATATTTCTTCATTATATTCAATAAATTTTAAACTTAAATGAATAAACTTTTATTACTCATATTCTGTGCCGTCATTTTCGCTTCCTGCAGCAATGACAACACCGTCACGCCTGTTGACCCCGTAAGCACTTATTCCAAAGTTCTTACTGTGGACTCGGCTAATTTCAGGATTGAAATGTACAATGAAAATTCCAGCATTCTATACGTCGGCTACAACGAAATCGGTTTTAAAGTCTTTTCAAACAACACAGAACTTAAAACAGGCTTCTTAAAATATACTCCCGTTATGTTTCATACTTCGGGACCGGGACATGCCACTCCTGTTCAGGAAACTTTCTCCTATGACAATTCTAAAGGAATGTTCACTGGATATGTATGTTATTCAATGCTGTCTGACACCACATCCTTCTGGTTCGCAGATTATAATTATAATAACGAGTTCTATTTCAAAAAGAAACAATTCGACGTCGTACTCGGAACGGGTAATCAGATGAGAATCTGGTACAATGCTTACGACAGCCTGCTTTATAATATGACGCTCATTACTCCAAAAGACCCCAAAGTCGGTCTTAATGATTTTAAAGTTATTATGCATAAAACTGCCGACCAGTCAAGCTATTCAGAAGTTAATAACGCTCAGATGTTCATTCGTCCATGGATGACGTCTCACGGTCACGGCTCAAGCAGTAACGTAAACCCTGTTCTTACTACAAACGGAAAGTATGAAGGCAAAGTAAACTTCACTATGCCCGGACAGTGGTTCGTCTTCGATTCTGTT
>CAIUQV010000203.1 GCA_903901375.1 uncultured Ignavibacteriota bacterium | reverse complement strand
TACTGCTAACAGCAGTGCCGGTAATTTACTTCTTCGTGGGTTCAAGATTCTTCAGGAAATCCCTGAAAAAAGTAACTGACCCGGTTCTAAAAAAATCACTTTCGATTATAAGTAAAGGATTCTTTATCGGAGGTATCGGAATAGTGTATTATCTGCTTTATACTAAAATTAACAACCAGCCTGTATTCCTGATAAACCCTGTTTATCTGATACCCACTATACTCGTTATTGCTATACCAATCTCATTCGGGTATTCTATAATGAAATACAGGATACTCGATACCGAGTTTCTTGTGAAGAAAAGTCTGGTGTTCGGAATTGTTACAATTGCTATAATACTGATGTACCTTGTACTTGTTTATTTTATGAATTCCTATTTTAAGGAAATATTCAAAGGGAACAATCAGCTTCTGATAATCACGTTCATAATCATTTTTACATTCTCATTCGATTTTGTTAATAAAAGAGCCAAGGCATTCGTTGATAAGCAGTTTTTCAGGGAGAATTACAATTACAGGAAATCACTTCTTGAGTTTTCAAAGGACATATCATATACATCGAATATTGAAGACCTTGTAAACAAGATAAGGGATTTTCTTAGGGATACAGTCGGAATATTTTCCTTTAACCTCAGGGTTATCAACGAAAGATATATTAAGTCTCTTGATTTGAGCAATAAGGAAATTGATTTTCTTCTTAAAAAGGTATTGACCGGTAATCAGGATGCAATACTTGTAAATGCATTTAACGTGAACGAGATAGGCCTTACTGAGTCAGAAAAGAATCAGCTGAAAGAAATAAGTTTGATAATTCCGATTTATCTGAAAGACGAACTGTTAGGAGCACTTACTTTCGGGATGAAAAATTCGGGTAAGGCATTTTCGGAAGAGGACATAGACCTGCTGAAATCTTTTGCTTCGCAGAGTGCCATTTCGCTGGAAAACTCGCGCCTGAATGCTGAACAGATTAACAAGCAGAAATATGAAGATGAGGTGAGTATTGCCAAAAGAATACAGTACAGTCTTCTCCCTGACAATAATATAATACATTCCAGACTGGATATTGCCGGTTACTCTGAACCTGCGCGGGAAATAGGCGGCGATTTTTATGACATTATTAAACTTGCTGATGACAGAGTGCTTGTTGCAATTGCAGACGTATCAGACAAGGGAATTCCTGCAGCACTTTATATGTCGCAGGTACAGGCAATGCTGCAGTTTGCTTCTCAGATTTTCGAATCTCCAAAGGAAATACTGACTGAAATAAATAAACAGATATACGATCAGCTGAATAAATATTCATTTGTTACAATTCTGATTGCAATCTTTGATGTTAAAAATTCAACTGTAAAGGTCGCAAGGGCAGGGCATACTCCATTAATAAGAGTGAGAGAATGTAAGTCTGAAAACATTTATACAAAAGGAATTGGAATAGGTCTGGACAGGAATGAAATATTTAACAGTAATATTGAAGAAGTATCGCTTGAAATAATAGAAAGTGATGTTTTCTTTATGTATTCAGACGGAGTATCAGAAGCGATGAACGAAAGCAGGGAACTGTTCGGATGTGAAAATGTTGAGAGAATCGTAAAAGATAATTGCCGTGAAACGCCGGAAGTGATAAAGAATAAGCTTCTTAACGAATTATCTGATTACAGAAAGTCAGCAGCAATCAACGATGATATTACGTTTGTAGGAATAAAGATATTGAAAGATTAAGGTTTGTGCTTTAAATAAATAAAGG
>CAIUQV010000202.1 GCA_903901375.1 uncultured Ignavibacteriota bacterium | reverse complement strand
TGATAATGGGTCATCAAAAATCAAAACTTTATTTTGCTTATTCGGATCTATATCAAGTTTTGATAAAAAGAGAGCTAAGGCAATTGTGCTTTTGTCGCCTTCACTTAAGCATTCTTTTGCATTAAATGGTTGATTTGGTGTAAATGAAATATCATTTCCGTCAATTGTTAACCTGTAACCGATTTGCCCTTGAGTTGCTCTACCTTGCGGAGGAACATGAACAACATCTTCAATCCGAAAAGGCGTTTTAAAAACATCGCCCAAGTAAATGTTTATTTGAGTTTGATAATTATTAAAAAAAGACGTTGCTGCCTCTTGTTGCTGTTTGGATAACTGAGTATATGCCGTTTCTAATGTTTTTAACGCTTGTCTTTCAGTTTTGAGTTGATTACAAAGTATATCAATGGGCGTTTCAAATCTCTTTTTAATTCTTTTCAATCTATCTACTTCAAGTTGTGCGGTTGCGACAGTTTGAATGCCCGAACGGAACATTGTTATTGCAGTATTGTAGGTCGTTACACTTTGATTGTATTTTTCAATATTGGCATTAATATTCTGTCCAGAAGTTTGAAAAACATTCACTTCTGCGATAGCCACTGCTTCTGTCGGATTTTGTATTTTTTGTTGAACAGAGGCAATTAAATTTTTGAATTCTGTTATTAAATTTTCCTCATTAGCAATGATATCAAAAACAGGTGGTTGAGTTGTGTTCGGTAAATATGCGTTCCAAGAAGCAATTCTTGATGTATTTGCCTGATTAATATTATTTATCGCTTGTATAGCCGCTTCGAGATTAAAATTTTGAAGCGATAATAAATGTGCTTTAAGTCTTTTCGCCAATGCGTTAAAGTCAGCACTGAATTTACTTGCATAAGCGGTTAGAATATCAGAATTCGTATCTATTGACTGTTTACAAAACGGGCATGAAATATTAGGCTCGTTTGATGATTGCTTACTCTCAACATACGCAAAACCTTTTTGCAGCCAATTTTCTGGCCCAATCAGAGCGCTAACCGACAAGTCTTGACAATGCTGCGAAAATAAGGTTTCTAAAACGTTATTTTGAATTGTTTGAGCTGTCGTTTGTAAGTCAGCAATAAGAGAAACAAAGTTTATACCATTCGCGATTTTTGTTATACTAGAAAGCGGTTGTAATGTCTGTATTATTGCGTTTGCATTCGCACTAGCTAAAACGGTTTCTGCATTCGCGATTAATTGCTCAATGTTATTTGCATGTATTGCAGGAATTGCAAGAAAAGAGCTTATTAAATCAGTAGTCAGATTGTTTCCGACCTGCTGAATTAATTTTGCTTCAATATCTTTCTGAGTTTGTCTTGAATTTGTTTTATCATCTTTGTTTTGTTCAATTTGATTTTGAATGGCAACGCCTTGTGCACCGATCACAAATTGATGTAGTTGCTTTTTATGTTCATTGCTAAAGTCAAATCCTGAATAAATATTATCATTGACAAAATGGATGTCAAAGATTTCTATTTCAGGGAATTGAACTGTCCAACCAGTTGCGCCAAAAGTGTGAAAAATATTTGGCATTCCAAGTTGGCTTATTTGTGCGGCTTGTGCAGTAGAATGATTTGTAGAAATTCTGCTTCTAATAATTTCTGGATTGTTTGTTGTCAATGAGCGAAATACAGATGTCAAAGTGGTTTTTCCCCCTCCGTTATCTCCATATATTAAGGTTAGTTTTTTGAAATTAACCTGTCCTGTCGCTTGATAGTTACGAAACTTTCCAATGGAAAAAAGTTTTTCTACTTTATTTATCATTCTTCAAAGTTTGATTTTTTCAGGTTAGCAGTGTCTTTTGTTAGCATTGCAACTAACTTATTTATCTTCGCTACACTACAGCGCATTATTTCAAAAATCGAAAGAATAAGCGCAACAAAGTCACGTTTATTCATCATCCAAATGGCGATTAAATTTCTCCAAACATTTTCGACTCCAATCCCCCCATCCGTATCCGAGAAATTCCAACCACAGCTCCGGCGAACGCCTGACAGCAGCGGATTTTCACCCGTAAATTCGAGATGCGAGTTCTGTATGTAAGTGCTTGCGTGAGGCATTTGCTGTGGGGGAAAGGTGAAACTACCTTGTACTTCAGCCAACACATTTATATGAATGTAAATAACTTGTACCGCATAGCAAACAACTGACGGGAATTTGCCGCAGGATTTCCATTATTTCCCACCCCCAGAAACGCGAAAGAGGCTGTCTCAAAAGTTACCCGATTTCGACAAATTGAGTCATTATTTGATTGTCATTCTGAACGCAGTGAAGAATCCAGTTTCCAAATTCGCCTATAACCGTTGAATTTATAGCACCTTACGTGACTTTTCTGGATTCTTCGCCCGACTGCGTCGGACTCAGAATGACAGGAAAAACAAACTGTAAAGCACAAAATAACGACTCACTCCGGCATTAACAGACAGCCTCTTTGCAACGACATCAATCATCGGAAAAATCGTCAGACTGCTATTGTTGTTTCAATGGGGATGGATCGCCACGTCCCGACAGGTCGGGCCTCGCGATGACGAGTCCATAGTCATTGCGAGCCGCCCGTATCCGGCACCATACCGCACACGGACAATGAACAGTGTGTATATTTGTTCGTGGAAGAACGCAGCCAACTCTGAAAAAGAAATTGGGCTAAAGCCCAGATTTATTAATTCTTCATCAACCCCGTCCCGAAAGCTTTCGGGGCGGGGCAATGGTTGAAGAGAGCGATGGACTCTGTCATATTCAGGAGGGATTTATCCCGACGGACATTCATCTCTCTTACATTCATATTGCCCCGGCTTTCAAGCCGGGGTG
>CAIUQV010000201.1 GCA_903901375.1 uncultured Ignavibacteriota bacterium | reverse complement strand
ATTTATTCTTGAATTTGCTTTTTAATTTGCTCATTTTAACCCATTGTTTTATTAATTTTAACATCTACTAATTTATGAGAAAAATTTGGTTTACAATTTTTGCAATCATTGTATCTGTCACATCGATCTATGCTCAAAACGGTACAATGCCGGTTGGTTTTAACGCCCGCACATTTGGCAGAGGCGGAACATCAATCGGAGTATTCGATAACGCAGGTCTTATGATGAGCAACCCTGCAGGTTTATCATTTTTAAACGAGCAGGTATTTGACGTAAATGCAATCATCATGCTCCCGTCACCAACATTCAAGAATTACAAAAAGAATGCAGACGGAACACCTTCTACAACTGTACTGAACGATGCAAGCGGATACAAAGATCCATTCGTACTTCCGAGTGCAGCTTATGTACATAAATTCAAAGACAGTAAGTTCACACTCGGACTTGGTTTCTTTACTGTTGGAGGAATGGGTGCAGAATTTGATTTGAATCATGAGCTCTTTGTAAACAGAGATGCAAATGGTTTCCCTACCACTACTAACACTTATATTCAGCAAAAATACCGCTCACGCTATATGGTAATGCAGGGCGGATTAACTGGTGCTTATAAAATTACAGATAAGTTTTCAGTAGGTATTTCTGCACATCTTGTTTATTCAACAATAGGATTCAACAACCCATTTAGTTTATCACCGACAGTTATGCAGGGCATGACCCCGATGGGAATAACTTTTGGAAAATTATTCAGCATGTCACCGACACAAGGTGGTTTAGGATATTCAGAAGTGACATCAGCAGCAGATATGAAAGATTTAAAAGCATTCAGTTTTAACGGAAGAGTCGGACTTGCTTATAAATTTTCCGATAAATTCTCTGCAGGTGTTAATTTCTCATCACCTGTAACTTTAAACTTCAAAAACGGTGTAGCAAATATGGATATGAGTGCACAGTTTACAGATGCATTCGAAAGAGTTGCACACGGTTATATGCAGGCAGGTCTGCCAAGAGCTGCTGCAGTTGACTCTGCAACAAGGAAATTCACATTGCTCGGTTTGGATTTAACCAAAGGAACATTTTCACAATATGACATAACGAATGATTTTGAAATACCTATGACCCTTGGTTTTGGTTGCATGTTAGCCCCTAATGAAAAATTCAGATTAGCTTTAGACGTTGAATGGGTAAACTGGAGTAAATCTGCAAAAAGCATGAAACTGACATTAACAAACGGTAATAACTATAATATTAACAAAGTTCTGGGTCAGGGCGGAGTCGGACAGGTACCATTAGTAGTTGATTTCCCTCTTAACTGGGATGATGCAATACTGTTCAAAATTGGAGGTGAATACGATTTCTCAAAAACATTCACTTTCAGATTAGGTTATGCTTATGGAAATAATCCTATTCCAAATACTACCATTAATCCTGTAGTACCTGCAAATTTAGTACATCATATTACAGCAGGTTCAACATTTAATATAACAAAAAGAGCACTCCTTAACCTTGGTCTCGAATATGGTGTTAAAAACTCTCAAGTATCAGCAACACCAAACCTTGTTGCTTCAGAATACAACGGTAGTACAACAGCAATGGAAAATTTACTTGGACATATTTCAGTTACATACTATTTAAACAGATAAGATAATTTTCTAAACAAATAACGCCCGATAGAATAATCTACCGGGCGTTTTCTATACATCTACACTAATTTAAAACCCATCAATAAACCCAGATAAATTCTTCAAAATCTATATTGATAATAGAAAGGAAATACATATTATTCCCCGAATAGTATCCCCACAAACTTCCATTCGTCATTTACCTTTGAGAAATATATCGCCTGACCTTCATATTCCACTTCGTACATTTCTCCCGACTTTATTCCCAGAAACATCATCTCACTCTGCTTCGGCGATTTCTTTGACTTCATCCCTTTTATGAAAGTTTCAGTGAATCGAAAATCTTTAAAATCAGCTTTTGACATTTCAGTCGATTGATAAAGGAAAGGAAATCTTGTCAACTCTGTAATCTTATCATAGTCCCCCGCAAGTGCAAACTTCTTGAAGTCATTCCAGAACTCAGTAAGGTCTCCGTATGATTTATTCGTAACAGCTGTCTTTTGTGAT
>CAIUQV010000200.1 GCA_903901375.1 uncultured Ignavibacteriota bacterium | reverse complement strand
TGAATGGATAATGAATATGATTCTGAACCCGGAACAGATGACGAAGGAAAACACAACTGCAAAACAGCTGTTAGCAGAGCATCTTACTCAGATGACGTTTCAGAATGTAACACAGGATGAAGCAAGAGCTATTCTGGAATACTTCAGAGTAAACGACGGAGAAAAGTAAATATTCATAAACTTATTTTATAAAACTTAAAATTATTAAAATGGGAAAGAGAATTCAAACAACGTTCATTATCTTTGTTTTAGGTACTATTTTATCAACGTCGTTTATTGTGACGGGATGCGGCGGCAAGAAGGACAAAGGTCCTATTATAGAAAGCGATGCACCTTCAAAGGTTTATGTAGCACCGGGCAAGTACGATGAATTTTACAGTTTCGTATCAGGCGGGTTCAGCGGACAGATATCTGTTTACGGTTTACCTTCAGGAAGACTTTTTAAAGTGATACCAGTTTTCTCACAGAATCCGGAAAACGGATACGGTTATACTGAAGAGACAAAACCGATGCTTCAGACTTCACGCGGTTTTATTCCCTGGGACGATGCACATCACAGTGAACTTTCAATGAAAGACGGCGTTCCAGACGGAAGATGGGTATTTATAAACGGTAATAACACTCCGAGAATTGCAAGAATTGACTTAAAGACTTTTAAGACAGTAGAAATAATTGAAATACCAAACAGTGCGGGAAATCATTCCTCGCCATTTACTACACCAAATTCAGAATACGTAGTTGCGGGAACAAGGTTCAGCGTTCCGGTTGACAACAAAGATTTCCCGATTTCTACTTACAAAGATAACTTTAAAGGTGCTATTTCATTCGTGAAAGTTGACCAGAATTCAGGTGATATGAAAATGGCATTTCAGTTAATAACACCACCGTTCGATTATGATTTAAGTCACTCCGGAAAAGGACCATCAGACGGCTGGTTCTTTTTCTCCTGCTACAATACCGAGATGGCACACACATTACTTGAAGTGAATGCAAGTCAGAAGGATAAAGACTTTATTTTAGCAATAAACTGGAAGAAGATTGAAGAGATGGTAGCGGCAGGAAAAGGAACGGACAAAGCCTGCACATATTATCACAATAAATTTGACGACAAAGTACATTCTGCAACATCAGAAATAATTAAAACAATAAAAACCTTATCACCTGAAGATGTTAAGGGAGCGATGTTTTACATTCCTTGTCCCAAATCACCACACGGTGCAGACGTAGACCCGACGGGTGAATACATAGTAGGCGGCGGAAAACTTGCTTCGGTAATACCTGTATTCTCATTCTCAAAAATGGTAAAGGCAATTGAAGGAAATGAATTCGAAGGAAATATAGAAGGCATTCCGGTGCTCAAATACGACGCAGTACTTTCGGGAGAAGTTCAGAAACCGGGTTTAGGACCATTACACACTGAATTTGACGACAAAGGATTTGCATACACATCGTGTTTTGTTTCATCTGAAGTTGTTAAGTGGAATGTAGCTTCGAAGGAAGTTGTAGATCGTCTTCCGGTTTACTATTCAATCGGACACTTAATGATACCCGGCGGCGACAGCAAAAAGCCATGGGGTAAATACTTAGTTGCACTGAACAAAATAACGAAGGACAGATTTCTTCCTACAGGACCTGAGCTGACTCAATCGGCACAACTTATAGATATAAGCGGCGACAAGATGAAACTGCTTCTTGACTTCCCTACGATTGGCGAGCCGCATTATGCACAGGCAATACCTGCTGATTTAGTTTCAAAAAACTCTGCAAGAATATATAAACTTGAAGAGAACAATCATCCGTTTGCAGTAAAGAGCGAGAAAGATGTGAAAGTGGAAAGAAAAGGAAATGAAGTACACGTATATATGACTGCGATAAGGTCACACTTAACACCCGATAACATAGAAGGAATAAAAGCGGGTGACGTGGTTTACTTCCACGTAACAAACCTTGAACAGGACTGGGATACACCTCACGGATTTACTATACTGGGTAATGAAAACTCAGAATTGCTTATAATGCCGGGAGAGACCTGCACGATAAAATGGAATGCAAAAGAACCGGGAATATATCCTTACTATTGTACGGATTTCTGTTCTGCACTGCATCAGGAAATGCAGGGATACCTCAGAGTATCTTCAAAAGATTCAAACGTACCTGTTAGTTTTTCAACAGGCGAAAAGAAATAAGTAAATTAATCATACAGGGGAGGAACGAAAGACACTCCCCTGTTTTAAAACAACAAAGGCAGATGAATATGAAAAAGACATCACGAATACTGGTACTTATAATATCACTGGTTTTAATCTCGGCATACTTTCTACCTGTCTGGGAAATAGAGCTTGAAGCACCGCAGTATCCAGAAGGACTTGGAATGAATATATGGATAAATAAAATCACAGGAGACTTAAACACCATTAACGGATTGAATCATTACATTGGGATGAAAACAATACAGCCCGATTCGATTAAAGAGCTGACACTAATGCCTTACATACTTGGGTTTATAATCATTTTGGGAATAGCAGTTGCTTTTATCGGAAAGAAG
>CAIUQV010000199.1 GCA_903901375.1 uncultured Ignavibacteriota bacterium | reverse complement strand
GGGGTTGGTTATGGAAATGTGGGCTTTGTTCTTTTATTAAATTGAACATAATTTATGTATTATACGAAATATAATAGCTTAACCCGATTGCTGATCCCGAATCATCATACCAGGATTCCTATTCTCAGAAAACTTTCTATTCGCATACATATCGGTTTAAAGCTTAAAACAAATAACGCAGGTGTGTTACATCAGGGTGTTCCCTTTTTATTAACCTGAATAAATACATTGCACATTTTTAAACATTAAAATAATTATAAGGAGTGACAATGAGAAAAGGACCATAAACCAAAAAAGGAAAGTCTTTTTAAAATCAGGAATGTTTACAGAAAAAGGATAATTCAAACATAACAATAATGATTTTTAAAAAGGGACTGGCACAGTCTGAGTGAATCGAACCTCGCAGGAAAGATTCATTAATATTATAGTAAAACTATAAAAATAAAGATGTGTCAGCCCTCTATAAAAGAATTTAACGTAATTTGAGTGAACTTTAAATGAAGTAAACAGTGACGGATGAACGAAAGACTTAGGTGACAGAAATATATTTCGCTTATGTTATAATATTTTGTTGAATGTAAGATTTAAAGTTAAGAAATAAATAGCTATTTTTAATCAATTGTTTACAAAAGAAATTGAGAAATCAAAAACAATAAATATTATGAAGCCCCAAACCACCCATACAAGAGTATTTAAAGGAATGATAGTCTTATTTGTTATGCTCTTCTTGTCCGCAGCAGGTTTTCAGGATAAAATGACTTCGAGTTGGACATTGCAAGTGTTACCGAATTTAAACGGTGCGCAGATTAGTGACGTAACATTTACCGACAGTTTAACCGGATATTTTGTAACAAATAACACAAACGGAACAGCCTTTTTAAATAAGACTACTAACGGTGGTGATAACTGGGTTCTAAATAAGACCAGCATATATAGTTTTACAAGGATTATTTTCTTGGATAAGTATGTTGGATTTACCAATTCATTTAACACTTTATTCAAAACAACAAACAGTGGTGCAAACTGGGATTCAATTCCGTTGCCTGGTATTTACGGGGATGATTTGTTCGTTCTCAATAAAGATACATTATGGCTTGCAATGGGTGAAGGGCTTACCGGTGGAGTATATCGTTCCACTAATGGCGGCTTAAACTGGACAAATCAGTTTTATCAGTTCAATCGTAATCCTGATAAGATATATATGGTGAATAAAAATCTTGGGTTTATAAGAAGAGGTGAAACACCATTCGGTTCTTATATAGGCAGAACAACAAATGGTGGCGCCAACTGGAGTATTCAGAATGAAGACTCAACTTTTAGTCAAATTAAATTCATCGATACTCTAACCGGATGGATGACTAATATTAATATCAAAAAAACAACAGACGGAGGCATTACCTGGTTTGTTCAAAATTTACCTACAGTAGCTGGTAGTATATATAATGTTCGTGCAATGGGTAGTTTCTCATTAATTAACAAAGATACTTTATATGGAGTTGGGGGTTGGTTTAAATATCCAAATAATCAGTCGAGATGTCTTGTCTATAAAACTACTAACGGAGGATTAAACTGGGGATACCAAATACCAGATACGAGTTTTAATATTTTTCAACTAAGACACATTTTCTTTATGGATAATAATAGAGGTTGGGCTTTTATGATTTATAATAGAAGTATTCATACTTCAAATGGAGGCTCTGATACAACTTTTTATACCGGAATAAATAATAATGAAAACCAAATTGTATCAACAGACTTTGTATTGGAACAAAATTATCCTAATCCATTTAACCCCTTTACAGTTATTAGCTTTAAACTATCAAAATCCGGTAATGTAAAACTAAATATCTTCGATATTACAGGTAAAAAAATCTCTACTTTAGTAAACGAATACAAACATAGCGGTAACTATAGCGTCACATTCAACGCTCAGAATCTTCCAAGCGGAATATATTTCTATTCTATGATTATCGACGGAAACATTGTTGATACAAAGAAAATGATTTGTGTGAAATGACGACTCTATGAGTTAATATACTTTTAAAGTTAACAAATAAATGGTTATTTTATTATAAAATTTGCCAGTCAATGTTTTGAGAAATTTAAACAAACATAAAATGATATTTCAAACACTTATCTCCCGCATACTTGATGTACTGATACTTCTAGTGTTTATTCTATTTTTTGCCTCGACAGGATTTCAGGATAAAATGACTTCGGGCTGGTATCAGCAGTATTTCCCTAACCTGAACGGAAGCACTATTAAGGATATTACTTTCCTTGATAGCCTGACTGGATTTGCTATAACTAGTACAAACACTTCTGTTCAGGCATATATAATTAAAACAACGAATGGCGGTGATAATTGGAGTATTATTCATACTTATGTTCCTCCTTCAACAACATCAGGATTTACAAGAATTCAGTTTGCTGATAGTATTATTGGATTTGCT
The DNA here is from genome assembly GCA_903901375.1 of uncultured Ignavibacteriota bacterium. GTDB lineage: Bacteria > Bacteroidota > Ignavibacteria > Tepidaquicellales > Tepidaquicellaceae > CAIKZJ01. Next base: position 1,014 of record CAIUQV010000199.1, on the reverse strand, counting down.
TCCACTAATTATTATGATTTTTTCAAAACAACAAATTCTGGAGTTAACTGGTTAGCATATCAAACACCCTGGGGGGCAGATGATATGTCCGTTTTAAATAAAGATACAGTATTTGTTGTGTCTTATTTAGATCTTGGTGGCGGTGTCTATCGTTCCACAAATGGCGGCGTAAACTGGACTCGAATCTGGACTGGTGGAACAGTAAATCCTATTATGATATATATGGTTAATAAAGACCTTGGATTTATAAGATTTTCTTCCTATCCAATGCAGAGAACAACTAATGGCGGATTTAACTGGACGTTGATACTGGGTGAAACATATACTAGTATCGCTTTCTTAGATAGTAATATAGGATGGAAAGTATTTGACAGTATAAAGAAAACTACAAATGGGGGCATAAACTGGATTGCACAAAATACTCCGATTTATAGTTCACAATTTGAAAATTATACTTCCTTCTCAATATTGAACAAAGATACAGTCTGGTTTGCAGGTGCGAGTAAGTTTTACAAACCACCTATTTATAAAACCACAAATGGAGGTTTAAACTGGGGATATCAAATCCCCGACACAAATTTACAAGTTTACAACTACAGTAATATTCAGTTTGTAAATTCAAAAAACGGATGGACTAACCCGAGAATTTTAAAACTTTACCACACTACAACAGGTGGCAACGACTCAACAATATATACAGGGGTGAATAGTATTAACAGTCAAATTATATTTGATTACCAATTATTCCAAAACTACCCAAACCCGTTCAACAACATTTCAAATTTGAAATTTAAAATTGCAAAGATATGCGATGTCAAGATTTCGGTTTATGATATCCAGGGAAAGGAAGTTGAGACGCTTGTAAATAAAACAATGCAAGCAGGAACGTATCATCTGCAATGGGATGGCGAGAGGTATTCAAGCGGAATATATTTCTATTCTATGATTTTAGACGGAAGAATTGCAGACACAAAAAGGATGATAATGATAAAGTGATACAACAAAAATTAATAT
>CAIUQV010000198.1 GCA_903901375.1 uncultured Ignavibacteriota bacterium | reverse complement strand
GGACGAAAAGCAATAAGCACTTTTAGGTATGGATTGGATTATCTAACTTATATAATTAAAAACATCTTAGACAACCTTGATGAATTTAAAGTACTTACTAAATTATTGTCGTGTACATAGATTAATATCGGGGAGTATGTTTTGAACTCGAAAATGTGTTTTAAATTTTGTATATTTGTAGTCTATTCAGGAAAAATTCATTTTATAAATAATAATATTTTATCTTTATGAACACAAAAGAATATATTGAAATAGAAGAGAAATTTGGCGCACATAATTATCATCCGCTGGATGTTGTGATAGAAAAAGGTGAAGGTGTGTGGGTATGGGACGTTGACGGGAACAAATATCTTGATTGTTTAGCTGCATATTCCGCTGTAAATCAGGGGCATTGTCATCCAAGAATTATAAAGGCGATGAAAGAGCAGGCTGAAAAAGTAACATTAACTTCACGTGCTTTCAGGAATAACCAGTTGCCTTTGTTATGCAAAGAGTTATGCGAAATGACAGGGTATGAAATGGTATTGCCAATGAATTCAGGTGCTGAGGCGGTTGAGACTGCTTTAAAAGCAGTGAGAAAATGGGGATACACTATAAAGAAAGTTCCTGAAAATCAGGCAGAAATAATTGTCTGTACAAACAATTTTGCCGGAAGAACGATTTCTATAGTAAGTTTTTCAACAGAAGAACAGTATAAATCAGGTTTTGGTCCACTGACACCCGGGTACAAAGTTGTGAAGTATGGTGATGTGAAGGATTTTGAAAAAGCAATTACGCCAAATACGGTTGCATTTATAGTAGAGCCTATACAGGGTGAAGGTGGAGTGATTGTTCCTCCTGCGGGATATTTAAAGCAGACGTATGATTTATGCAAGAAGAACAATATACTCTTTGTAGCAGATGAAATACAGTCAGGTCTTGGAAGAAGCGGAAAGATGTTTGCATTTATGTATGATGATATTAAGCCTGATATGGTGACGATAGGTAAAGCATTATCCGGTGGTTGTTATCCGGTATCTGCAGTATTATCTTCGAAGGATATTCTTGGTGTTTTCAAACCGGGAGACCACGGTTCAACTTTTGGCGGCAATCCCCTTGGCTGCGCAGTTGCGAGAGAGAGCTTAAAAGTTTTAGTTGAAGAAGGCTTAATTGAAAAATCACATGAACTTGGGAATTATTTCAGGGATAAATTAAATGAAATAGGTTCGAACCTTGTGAAGGAAATTCGCGGAAAAGGATTATTTATAGGTGTAGAGCTTAAGCCCGAAGCAGGTGGTGCCAGGAAGTACTGTGAAGGATTAAAAAATCTTGGTGTATTATGTAAAGAGACACATGATAACGTAATCAGGTTTGCACCTCCGCTCGTGATAAAGAAAGAGGAAATAGACTGGGCTGTTGAGCAGGTAAAGAAAGTATTGGTTTAGAGGTTAGAATTTAGAATTTAGAATCTAGAATCTAGAAGTTGGAATCTATATGTTAGAAGTTAGGAGCTAGAATCTAGGAGTTAGGAGCTAGAAGTCAGAAAACTTCAGATATAATAATATAAAACGGACAGGGGGAGTGTTGAAAGCTCACTCTGATTTTATAAAACATTTAAAATGATTACAGTTTACATTGACAATAAATTATAATAATGTTAAATTGTATGTTTTAATGAATAAGAGATGAAAGAATCGATAAGAAAATCTGTTAGAATAACAAAATATGCCACAAGGGAAGAAAATCCCAACAACTGGTATATCGTTGATGCCGATGGAAAAGTCCTCGGTCGTCTTGCAAGTGAAGTTGCAAAAAGAATTAGAGGAAAATATAATCCTCAGTACACACCAAATGCTGATTTAGGTGACTGGATTGTGGTTATCAATGCCGATAAGGTGAAAGTAACCGGAAAAAGAGCCGAATTAAAGGATTATAAGACACACTCAAGATATCCGGGCGGACAGAAGATAAAGTCCTATAAAGAAATGATTACTGAAACTCCGGAGAAAGTAGTAGAGTTAGCAGTAAAGAGAATGTTACCCAAGACAAAACTTGGAACTACATTAATACATAAGTTAAAAGTATACAAAGGTTCAGAGCATCCACATGCAGCTCAGAAACCTGTTGTGTTAAACATTTTATAAGAATTTGATAATTTAATTTTTTTGATGGCTACAAGTACACCAATAACAGTAGGTAGAAGAAAAACAGCGGTTGCCAGAGTTCAGTTAGTAGCTGGTAATGGCGTTGTTACTATCAATGGCAAGAGTGCAATAAATTTTCTGAAGAAAGAAGAGCACTTAAAGAATATAATGCAACCTTTTGCAGTGACAGGAACAGAAGGTTCATACGATGTAAAGATTAACGTCAATGGCGGCGGATTCAGAGGTCAGATTGATGCGATTAAATTAGGAATTGCAAGGTCGCTCGTCGAAATCAGCGAAGAACTTAAACCATCTTTAAGAAAAAGCGGATTTATGACAAGGGATCCAAGAATGGTTGAAAGAAAGAAATACGGAAGACCAAAAGCAAGAAAGAGATTCCAGTTCTCTAAGAGATAACAGAATAAAGATTTTTTATAAACTAATTAAAAAAACATATTCTCTGATTTCAATACACCTGTGTTCCTTAATAGGAATGTGTAGAGAAAGATGACGGGAATAGAAGATTAACAAAAGCCACAAATAAACCCCAATCGGGGCACATCTATATAGCATAACGCTATTCTATAAATGTACTGGCTTTAGTAAATAGGAGATAAATATATGTCAAGAGTACAAATCGAAGATTTGTTATTAGCGGGTTCACATTTCGGACATTTAACCAGAAGGTGGAATCCAAAGATGAGAAAATACATCTTTATGGAAAGAAACGGTATTCACATCATTGATTTAAAGAAAACCACAAACTTAATCGATGAAGCATGTAATGCAGTTTCTAAAATTGCAACGGAAGGAAAGAAAAT
>CAIUQV010000197.1 GCA_903901375.1 uncultured Ignavibacteriota bacterium | reverse complement strand
GCTCTATGGAAAAATGGAGAGGAGTATGATCCAAATTACGGAGTAATGGTAGTGTGATTTATCAAAACATATTGCAAGTTTTGTATTGATTTTTAACACAGTATCTACGGCATTCAATTATTGGAAGACATTTGTCCTACTGATATGTAATCCCTGACGGGATTAATGGGTTTGGTTGATTTTGTACCTACTGATATTTAATCCCTGACGGGATTAATGGGTTTGGATGATTTTTATGTGCGTATATCTTTTAAACCATATAATGTCCTGTTCATTTAGAATTGAAACTCAGTGCCTTTAAAATTATATTTAATGATGATAAAGAAGAAAAAAGTTAATTCAGATATTACAGAGAACACAGATGTGAATGAATCGCTTCAGGAAAAACCTGTCAGCATTAGTCAGAACGAAATTCAGAATACATTACCCGTTTTACCTCTAAAGGATATTGTTATTTTTCCGTATATGGTCTATCCGATTCTTGCAGGCAGGGATTCGTCTATCCGTGCTATTAACAAAGCATCGGAAAGTGAAAATAAATACATTTTCCTCGTTACGCAGAAAGACGGCAGCGTCGAGGAAACCACAATTGATAACCTCTATAAAACAGGTGTTATTGCCAAAATTATACAAGTAATCCGGCTGCCGAACGGACTTATGAAAATTCTCGTTGACGCAGTCGTTGCAGCTAAGGTCGTTAACTATTACAAGGATGATTTTATATATGCAGACCTGGAGATTAAGTACGAAAGCAATCTTCCGGACGCACAGCTCGACCTGCTTTCAATCAGGGCATCAAAGCTATTCAGCGATTACGTGAAGCTTAGTCCCGCTCTGACCAAGGATAGTTTCTCAAGCTATGAAGTTCTGAAAGATTACGACAGGAAATTGTATTATATTGCCTCAACTTTAACGGTCAGTATTTCCGAAAAACAAAAACTTCTCGAAGTTGAAAGTATGTACGATAAATACTTTGAACTTATTACTCTTCTTGCGGGTGAAATTCAGGTACTTAAAATTGAGAAGGAAATCGAGGCAAAGGTCTCAGCTTCGATGCAGAAGAACCAGCGAAAGTTTATAGTACAGGAACAGATTAGAATCCTTCAGGATGAACTCGGCGGCAGTGCTGAACTCGACCCTGACCTGATGAAACTGAAAAAGGCAATAGACGATGCTGATATGCCTGAAGCCGTTAAGAATAAAGCTAGAGAAGAGTTTGAGAAATTAAGAAAGACTCCTCCGATGTCACCCGATTTCAGTGTTTCAAGAAATTATCTGGAATGGATGACCGCTGTTCCCTGGAATATCTTTACGGAAGATAATTACGACCTTAATAATGCGAAGAATATTCTTGATGCAGACCATTTCGGACTTGAAAAACCGAAGGACAGAATACTTGAACTTCTCGCAGTTCTGAAATTACTTAAAGATAAGAATATTAAAAAACCTCCCAAAGGACAGATACTTTGTTTCGTTGGTCCTCCGGGTGTCGGCAAGACGTCACTCGGCAAATCCATTGCACGAGCACTCAACAGAAAGTTTGCACGCCTCTCTATAGGCGGCGTGAAAGATGAAGCTGAAATTCGCGGTCACAGAAGAACATACATAGGTTCTATGCCGGGCAGGATTATTCAGGCAATGAAGAAGGCAGGTACTTCGAACCCTGTTATTCTTATAGATGAAATAGATAAGATGGGTAACGACTACCGAGGCGACCCTGCTTCTGCGATGCTCGAAGTTCTCGATCCCGAGCAGAACAATACTTTTAACGACCATTATCTCGATATAGACTATGATTTGTCTAACGTGCTGTTTATTACTACTGCAAACGTTCAGTACAACATTCCTCTTGCTCTTCAGGACAGGATGGAAATAATCGAGATGAGGTCTTACCTCGATTTTGAAAAGATTCAGATTGCAAAGAACCATATTCTTGCAAAAGAAATTTCCGAGCACGGACTTGATAAAGATGAAGTAAAGTTTCCGGACGATGTTATTCTTAAAGTAATTCGTGAATACACACGCGAGGCAGGTGTAAGAAACCTCGAAAGGGAATTAAGTTCAATCATCAGAAAAGTAGCCAAGGATAAACTCATAAACGGCGGTAAAAAGAAGAAGATTGAAGTAAGTGCCGCACTTGTAGAAAAGTACCTCGGTGTTCCGAAGTTCGACGATATTGACACAAAGAAAGATGATAAGACGAAGATTGGTTCGGTTTACGGACTTGCCTGGACTTCTATGGGAGGAGATATTCTGAACATAGACGTTACCGTGATGAAGGGGACTGCAAAAATTACTCTTACAGGTAAGCTCGGAGACGTTATGAAAGAATCTGCAATTGCAGGTCTGTCCTACATCAAGTCCAACGCAAACGCATACGGTATACCGGAGAATTATTTCAAGGATAAGGAAATTCATATACACGTTCCCGAAGGTGCTATACCTAAAGACGGACCTTCGGCAGGTATTACGATGGTGATGGCAATGCTGTCCGCTATTACTTCCACACCCGTCAGAACAGACACTGCAATGACGGGCGAAATCACTCTTCGGGGAAACGTTCTGCCTATCGGCGGACTAAATGAAAAGCTTCTTGCCGCAGTCAGAAGCGGCCTTAAAAGAGTTTTAATCCCGAAGGATAATGAAAAGAATTTAATAGAAATACCAAAAGATATTACTTCTAAACTTGAGATTATTACAGTCTCAAAGATTGAAGAAGCAATAGTCCATTTGTTTAACAGGAAACAATTAAGCTTTAAAAAGAAGAGTAAATAATACATATGTCAGAAGGAAAATTCAAAGTATCGGCGCTAAAGTTCAGACCTCAAACGTTTGCTGATGTTGTTTCTCAGGACTTTGTCACAACCACATTAAAGAATGCTATCATCAACAAGAAGATTGCACATTCTTATTTGTTCAGCGGGCCACGGGGAGTGGGTAAGACCACTATCGCACGTGTATTCGCAAAAGCAATCAACTGCAAGAATGCAAAGGATGGCGAACCCTGCAATGAATGCGAGAACTGTCTGGAAATAACGAAGGGCGTACACCCTGACGTATTCGAACTCGATGCTGCATCAAACCGCGGTATTGACGATGTCCGATCTATTCAGGATGCTGCAAAGTATTTTCCTATTAAAGCTGACTATAAGTTCTTCATAGTAGATGAAGTTCATATGCTTACCATTCAGGCATTCAACGCATTGCTTAAGATTCTTGAAGAACCGCCTGAATATTTAATATTCATTCTTGCAACCACAAACCCTGAACGCATTCCGCCAACTATCGTTAGCAGATGCCAGCGTTTCGGACTGCACAGACTGAAGATTACAGAAATCATGGAACAGCTTAAGTTCGTTGCCAAAGAGCAGAACGTTACTATAGATAATGAGTCTTTATTCCTCGTATCAAAACTCGGAGACGGTGCACTTCGTGATTCGCTCGGAATATTCGATATGGCAGTATCTTTCTGCGGAGAAAACATAGAATTCAGTTCACTTAAAGAATTCCTTAACCTCCCTGACAACACGATATATTTTAATACATCAAAGTTTATCATTACATCCGATATAAAAAGTATAATTTCTTATTTCAATAACCTGGAAGAAAATGGTCTCGATATAATCACATACATTAACGGAATCACCGACCATTTCAGAAACCTACTGATTGTTAAATCTACGGGCTCTTCCGAACTGCTGGATGAATCGGACGATACGAAGGCAAAGTTTCTCGAAGAAGCCAAAAACTATTCAGTTGACCAGATACAGAGGATACTTAAACTTCTTTTCGATTCTGAATCAAGGTTTAAGTTTTCTTCCAATCAGAAAGTCCTGATGGAATCCCTTCTTGTGGAACTCTGCAGGGTTAACAGGGAAATAGTGGATATATCAGAACTGATATCGGGACTTGAGACCCTGAAAAAAAAAACTTTGAAATAGATTATGAGTCATCGGGAGAGATTCCCGTTTTTGACTATACAGGAATATTTAAACAGGGAAATGCAACCGTCAGAGCGCTGATTGAATTGTTTAACGCAGAAGAATATAAACCAATTATTAATGAAAACTCTAAACATAAATAAGAACTTTCTTGCAATCGAAGAGAAATACTCAAACTACAGGGATTCAAAAGTAGTGATGCTTCCTGTTCCTTACGAGGCAACCACTTCGTACGGGAAAGGAACCGGCAAAGGTCCTGAAGGTATTTACAATGCGTCGCATTACGTTGAGTTTTTCGATGAAGAGCTTAACCGTCAGTTCTGCTTTGAAAAGGGGCACGGAATCGCATCTCTTTATCCTTCGGCAATTAAAGGTCTTAAAGGAAAGAAGGCTCTTGACGTTATTTATAAAGATGTTCTGAAGCTGATTAAAGATAATAAGTTTGTAGTTACGCTCGGAGGTGAGCATACTATTTCCACTGCACCGATAAAAGCACACTTCGATTCTTACAAAGATATGTCTGTACTTCATTTTGACGCACATTCAGACCTTCGTGATGAATACGAAGGTACTAAATATTCTCACGCCTGCTTCTGCTCGCGTGTTGCTGAGTTTACAAAAGATATCACTCAGGTCGGCATCCGTGCACAGTGCAAGGAAGAGTACGACTTCATAAAGAAGAATAAGATTAAAACTTTTTATGCCTATGCAATCCGGAACGGTTTACACGGGAAGAACTGGCAGGACAAGGTAATTAAAGGACTGAAGAAGAATGTTTACATAACGTTCGACGTGGATTATTTTGACCCTTCGATAATGCCTTCTACCGGTACCTGCGAGCCGCTTGGATTCTACTGGGAAGAAACTATGGTGCTTCTGAGGAAACTCGGAAAGACCAGAAACGTTGTGGGCTTCGACGTAGTTGAACTTGCTCCTAAGAAAGGTAACCCGTATCCTGATTTTCTTACTGCGAAACTGATTTATAAAATGTTAAACTACTTCCTATGAGCACTGACGACTTAAAGAAGAAAGCAAAAGTAATCACGAAACGTCTTGCTGATAATTATCCTGACGCAAAGTGCCATCTCGATTTTAAGAGTCCGTTTGAACTTCTTGTATCGACGGTTCTTGCCGCTCAGTGCACTGACGTGAGAGTGAATATGACTATGACTCCTCTATATAAATCAAAGTACAAATCACCAAAGGATATACTTAAAGACGGTATAGAGAATTTCAGGAATAACATTAAATCAATTAACTTCTTCAACAACAAAGCAAAGGCAATACTTTCACTCTGCGAAGTGCTCGAAAAAGAACACAAGGGAAAAGTACCGGGGACGATGGATGAACTTACTGCTCTTCCGGGCGTCGGGCGGAAATCTGCATCTGTTATACTCGGAAACTGTTTCGGAAAGGAAGACGTAGTTATTGTAGATACACATTTAAAAAGAGTAAGCACAAAACTCGGACTTATAGAAAACGACAATCCCGATAAGATTGAAGCAGAACTTAAAACTATTATTCCCGAAAAGGACCAGTATCATTTTTCTATGCGCATTGGCGAGCACGGCCGCTTAGTCTGCAACGCAAAAAAGCCTTTATGCGAAGAATGTTTCCTGAACGATATTTGTCCGTCATCTAAAATATAATTATGAAGAAACCCGACTTAAAGAAAATACAGTTTATACTGATGGATATGGACGGCTGCCTAACTACAGGGCACGTCATTTATTCCAGCAACGGCGAAGACATTAAGATGTTCCATACACACGACGGTTACGGACTGACGCGCGGCAGGGAACTCGGAATGAAGTTCGCAGTAATCAGCGGAATGAACTCTGCCGTTAACAAAAGAAGAGTGGAAAGACTGAAGATACATCACCTTTACGAAAACATAGACGATAAGCTTATACCTTATGAAGAATTAAAGAAGAAATACAAACTGAAAGACGAGAACTTTGCATACATAGGGGACGATGAATTCGATATTCCACTTCTTAAGAAAGTGGGATTCTCCTGTTGTCCGAAAAGCGGTATTGACGAAGTGAAGAAACACGTTCATTACGTCTGCAAAAAGAACGGCGGCGAAGGTGCCGTAAGGGAAATGATAGACAAAATACTAAAAGCCAAAAAACTTATTTAAATTTTATAATATTACAGATGGATACAAAGAACAAGAAATTTAACACAAAGCTAATTCACGCGGGTGCAATTAAAGATACTTTTAAATCAGCTACCGTGCCTATTTACCAGACATCAACTTTTGCGTTTGAAACAGCAGAGGAAGGTGCAAGATGTTTTTCGGGCGAATCAAAAGGATTCATATACACACGTCTTGGCAACCCTACTATTAAAGCACTTGAAAACAGTGTTGCAGAACTCTGCGGCGGATTTGATGCCGTTGCTGTAAGTTCGGGTATGGCAGCAGTGAACACAATATATATGGCATTGCTTTCAAAAGGCGACCATATGGTAAGCACTGCGGCGGTTTACGGACCTTCAAGAGGTGTTATGGAAGACCACTGGTCAAGGTTCGGAGTTGAATCAACATACGTCGACACAACAGACCTTGATAATATCAGAAAAGCGATTAAACCAAACACCAAAGTCCTTTACCTCGAAACACCTGCAAACCCGACGATTGATATTACAGATATAGTTGAAGCATCGAAGATTGCAAAAGAACATAACCTTATACTTGTTGTGGATAATACTTTTGCATCTCCTGTTCTTCAGAAACCTCTTGAACTGGGAGCTGACGTAGAATTTCATTCCATCACAAAATACATTAACGGTCACGCAGACGTTGTCGGCGGAATAATAATTACCAAGACAGAAGAGCTTTACAAGAAAATCCGTCCGATGATGATTTCCCTCGGATGCAATATGGACCCGCATCAGGCATACCTTGTAATAAGAGGCATAAAGACACTCGGTATCAGAGTTGAGCGTGCTCAGG
>CAIUQV010000196.1 GCA_903901375.1 uncultured Ignavibacteriota bacterium | reverse complement strand
TGACTTTTTTGTTAATAGACCCGTTGGGGTTGGATTTTGTTTCGCTTTCCACCGGCTCCGCCGGTGGTTATTCATATCTAACCCGCTTTGCGGGTTACAAAATAAAACATATGTTCGCCCTAAGTGGCGGGGAATTTATCCGAAGAGATTAAAATTCTTTACTGAAAAATGGAGGACGGAGGAAATTCAGACTTTTAAAGAGCCGCGAAAACCTCTTCCTGCATAGTAAGATTCTGCTCCGTTGTGATACACGAAGATGTTGCCGTAACGGAAATCGGCAAAGATGGCACCGCCGAGTTTTCTGATATCCGCGGGAGTTTTCAGCCAGCTTGATGTTTTGGTATCGAAGTTACCAAGCTTCTGAAGCTCACGATATTGTTCCTCATCTAAAATTTCTATTCCCATTGAGTCAGCCAAATCAAGTGCGTTGTTTTTTGGTTTAAATTCTTTACGTGAGTCAAGTGCCTGGCGGTCGTAGCAAAGACTTCTTCTTCCTTTTGGACTTTCAGCCGCGCAATCATAAAATATGTATTCGCCGGTTTTCTTATCCATCCCTACCACATCGGGTTCACCGCCTGTGGACTCCATTTCGTTCAGCGACCACAGCTTACCTGAATCAGCTTCAAGCTTTGCCGACACTTTAGCCCAGTCGATGCCTTTATGACGGTTCATGTTTTTCTCAAAGCGTTCTTTCAATGTATTGATTAATTCTTTGCTCTGAGCCGGTGATAAATTCTTTTTGTTACTCATTAAAATAATATTTTAAATTACTAATTCACATTACTTCAGATATTCTTCTATAACAATTTTTTTCTGACCCATCATAATTTTAAACGCATTTGGTTTACTCATCAGTTCAGATAAATTTTCCGGAAGCACCTGCCACCTTAAGCCATATTTATCATTACACCAGCCGCATTGGACTTCTTTACCTTCGCGAGTAAAATAGTCCCAGTACTTATCTATTTCTTTCTGCCCTGCACAGTTAATCATAAACGAAACGGCATCATTCAACTGATGATGCTCTTTTGCTGTTGTGAGTATCATATATTTTTGACCAAAGATTGTTACTTCACACATTTCTGTGTTTCCCGAAGGAGTCTCACCAAGCGGGATGATATGTCCGGCTTTAAAATCATTTGCAAAAATATCCTGATAATACGCAAGAACAGAAGATATTTTTCCGTCGGGAGTACTAAACCAGATGTTTGGAATTATTTTGTTTTGCATTTTAAAATGTTATGTTTTTAAAAATTCGTTTTAATAATTATCCGTGTTTAAATTTTCCGTTATACACTGGGGTCAAAGTTAACCATCCATTCGATGCCGTATTTATCTCTGAACATTCCAAAGTAAGAACCCCAGGGGCTCTCGGCGATAGGCATTTCAACATTTCCGCCCGCGGAAAGTCCATTGAACAATCTCTCGGCTTCTTCGCGGCTTTCCGCGCTAATAGCAATCTTAGACCTGTTTTCGTTTTCATTCGTCCGTCCCATAAATTCCGGTACGTCATTGCCCATCAAAGTATTTTTGCCTATAGGCAAAGCAATGTGCATAATTTTATTCTCTTCATCGGGTGATACCTGAAAGTCCGGGACTGATAAATCTTTAAAGCGCATCACTTTTGAAAATTCTCCGCCGAATACTGATTTGTA
>CAIUQV010000195.1 GCA_903901375.1 uncultured Ignavibacteriota bacterium | reverse complement strand
TTATGATAAAATTATACGTCATTCCACCTGCTGCAGCACCAATGAACAGAGGAATTAAAAGTTCATAATTCAATATCGTTGTCCGGAAAGATATATACAGCAATGTTGAACCCGTAATTACTACACTTGTTATTAATCCGGATATTGCTGAGGCAATAATTTTTCTGTAATTAATTAATGTTCCGCCGATTAAGCCAAAACCGATATTAACGAGCCAGAGTATTTGTATGTTCGGTATTAAAACCACTTTTACTGTCATCCTTGGCTGGTTTGTAAATCCCATGTAAGTCATGGCTAAAACACAGGTAGCGATTAGTAATAGAAAACCTAATGCTGCTAAAATTTTGTCAAATGTTTTCAAATATTATCTCTTTTATTGATTTCATTTATTACTGCTTCTGCATACATATCTGCCGATACAGGCTTGTTCCTGAACCATAGTTCGGGTTCGATTAATTCAAGTTCTGATACAGCAAGTTTTTTCTGATTGTCGAGTATTACATCCACTCTTCCGTAAACCGGTATCGGATTGCATAATGCGACAACTCCTTCTGCAAATTTTATTTCTTCTTTACTTGCCTGATAGTCGTGAACAGTCCCGCCAAAGTCATCCTGCACTCTGAAGTCGCCCTGCTTTGCTTTCTTTAATATTGCATGGGAGAACTTTCCTCCGAAAACAACAAATGTTAATTCACCATCAATCGGAACACTGTACTGAAATTCCTGAAGCATCATAGATTCTTTTGAAATAAGTTCTTTGTAGATTTTTTCGTGTTCGGTTAAATTATCTTTGCTGAGTTTGTAAGTATGTCTTGCGGCTCCTGATACAGAAGGTTTAAGTATGCAGTCTCTCCAGCCTGCTTCGTTTATTAATTCCGATAAAGTTCTGATGTCCCCTGATTCGATAAATATTGTTTCAGGAATTTTTACTCCTCTGGTTTTCAGGTCGAGCAGATAATGTTTATCAATATTCCAGAGAATTGTTTCAATCGGATTTATGAATTTTGTTTTTCTGCCTGTATCTTCGAGCCATTTTGAAAATTCATCAAACCTGTCAAAGTAATCCCAGGTTGTTTTAAAAATTGCAAAACGGGTTTCCGTCCAGTCGAAATCGGGATTGTCCCAGTTTATCCTTGTTACTTTAAGTCCTTTTCGTTCGAGTGCTTCTTTTGCGAAGTTATCTTCCAGGAGAACGGTTCTGATATTATCGTCAATATAAGCTGGGTTAATAAATCTTGAGTCAGTAAGTATTGTTACATCGTATTTTTTCATCGGTGTTTTTCAAATCTATATAAAAATTAGTATAACTTACTATAAACGGTATTTCTTTTCAAGTAAATAGAATTGTATTACGCAGTTATATGTTTGGTATAGAGTGGAATTAATTTAAACATAAATCTTATGATAAAGTTAATAAAGTTATTTGCCATTGGAGTTCTGCTTGTTGGTTTAGTGAGCTGTAATAAAGCTGACCAGAAAATTAAGGAATCCGATACCAAAAAAGTTACGACAGAAGAAAAGAAAGATTCACCGAATAAACAAACTGTATCGGGGCAGGAATCACAAAAGACAGCTGTAACGAATAAATCATACGGAGACCTTACTGAGTTCTGGAATGACTTCAAGAAGTTTGCACTTGCAGGGGAGTATGATAAGATTACAGAGTTGACAAGGTATCCATTCCTTTATCAATCGACTGAAATGTCAAAAGCAGATTTTAAAGAATTCAGATTTACAGAAACTTTCTTAAATGGTATGAAGACAAAGAAAACACCTAAGAAGAGCGAGATGATGTTTCTCGGAATCAAAGCGGGTGATATGTACGAAGTGGAATATGAAGGTCAGGCGATATATTTCTCAAAGGTAAATGACGAATGGAAGTTTGTGGGTATACTATTCGGGGAATAATATGTATTTCCTTTCTATTATTGTAATGCTTCAGATGGAATTGGACAAATTAAATCATTAAATTTGTAGAAAAGGAGATTTAAGATGTCAAAGTACAAAGTAATTTCATCAAAGGAAAAAGTTCTGATATTAAGAG
>CAIUQV010000194.1 GCA_903901375.1 uncultured Ignavibacteriota bacterium | reverse complement strand
TAAATTATACAATGCATACATTACAAACTAAGAATTTACACAAAAGACCGATAGGTGTATTCGATTCAGGTATTGGTGGATTAACTGTTGCCCGTGCCCTCTACGAATTATTGCCTAATGAGGACATTATCTACTTAGGCGACTCTGCAAGATTGCCTTACGGTACAAAATCAAAAGAAACAGTAATACTCTATTCCATTGAGTGTCTTAAGTTTTTACTCTCAAAGAAAGTTAAAATGGTTGTCGTTGCCTGTAATACTGCATCTTCAGTTGCAGTTCCATTCCTGCAAAAGATTACTAAAATCCCTGTAATTGGTGTTCTTATTCCGGGTTCAGAAGCAGCCGTTAATAAAACCGGAAATAAGAAAATCGGAGTTATAGGTACCAGAGGAACTGTCAATTCAGGTGCATACAAAAACCAGATACATAGAATCAATAAAAGCATTAAAGTATATTCACAGGCCTGCAGTCTGTTTGTTCAGCTTGCAGAAGATGGCTGGACAGATAATAAAATTGCTGAGCTAACTGCAAAGGAATATCTTGGAAACATAAAGCAGCAGGGGATTGATACTATGATTCTCGGCTGTACTCACTACCCAATACTTAAAAATACTATCAGAAAAGTTGTTGGTAATAAAATAAATCTTATTGACTCTGGTGAAGAAACTGCGAAAGTCGTAAAACAAATCTTATCGGGTAAAAATTTACTGAATACTCAGATGAAAAAAGGTGAACATAAGTACTTTGTAACTGATTTCCCGAATAACTTCCATCAGATTGCAGAAAGATTTCTGGGAACTAAGATTAAAAACATTAAACTTGCAAAACTTCATTGATGAAACAGGAAGAAGTAATAGAAATATTTAAAAGAACTGGAGCTCTGCTCGAAGGTCATTTTATACTTACATCGGGTTACCATAGCCCGCATTATTTTCAGTGTGCAAAAGTACTTCAGTATCCTGAACACCTGACAAAATTCTCAAAAGCTATTTCAGACTTCTTCAAAGATGAAATGGTTGATGTCGTTATCAGCCCTGCAATTGGGGGTATTGTTCTTGGGACTGAAGTGGGAAGAATAATGAATAAACGGACTGTTTTCGCTGAAAGAGAAAACGGAAAACTTACTCTCAGAAGGGGATTCGCTCTTGAAAAGGGTTTACGTGTCCTCTGTGTCGAAGATGTTGTCACAACAGGAGGAAGCGTGTTCGAACTAATAGAAATAGTAAAGAATCATGAATGTGAACTCGCAGGCGTCGGATTTATAATCGATAGGTCAATCGGAACAGTTGACTTTAACTGTAAACAAACATCTCTTGCAAAATTTGATGTTGTAAAATTTCCCGAATCCGATATTCCGGATTGGTTATCAGCTATCCCTGTTTACAAACCTGGAAGCAGAAAATAATTTACCGCTATCTTTTCCTGGCGTTAATAACAATGTAAGGTATTGTCATTTCGATATATCCAATTTTCTTTGCAGTCCTGTTCATACGCTTTCTTATTTCTTTAAAAACTTTTTCCCTGTGTTTATTATCCAGTAATTTTTCCCATCCGGGAAGAAAACCTATCTTTATTAAAGAGTGATTGAAAAATGTATCTCCGTCCTTGAACTTCATCTTAAAACTCTTCCGTGTTATCTTCACTATCTCAAACCCGTTATTGATGAAGAGAGATTTTATTTCTGAAACAGGTTTTCTTTTCTCATAAATATGCT
>CAIUQV010000193.1 GCA_903901375.1 uncultured Ignavibacteriota bacterium | reverse complement strand
TATTCGAGCGGCATATACTTTGCGAAGATAGAAGCTGGTTCTTACAAGCACATTATAAAAATGGTAATGGTAAAGTAATCAGCAATATATTTTTCGTTTTTATTTAAATAAAAGTACTTCTTTTGGAAGTACGTTCGTTAAACCTACTCCTTAGGTACTACGACAAAAAGCGGTTACGTTTTTGTAACCGCTTTTTATTTATTAAAATCAAAACTGTCTTTACTTTAAAAAGTAGGGATTGGATTCTAATTATAATTACTTCAATTCCTCTGCTTTCTCAAGAAACCATTTTTTATCTACTATAGATTTTGGGTTTGAATTAATATCATTTATGAATTCATTAATTCCTTCTCCTGTTCCTTTATTAATAATTTTCATTATTCGTATTATATTATCTATAAATCCTTTTGTATATTCTTTTTGGATATCAATTAACCCATCTTTAAGAAGGTAATGTCTGAGTTTATCAATAATTTTCCTGACTTCATCAAAATACTTCATTTCATAGTTTACAATTATCATATATTTGTACATATCAATATTATGAACGTGGTTATTACTGTTTTTGTAATTCTTGAAAATCGAAAGAGCTTTAATAAAGTCCTTTCTTTCTGTGCAGAGTCTGACTATTGCCATAGTCTTTTCTTCGTCCCGAAATGCTGGATTAAGCTGATTCGAATAGTCATTGATAAAATTCTCAACCCAGTCAAATTCTTTTACTCTCAAACCAACAATTACAAAATCTCTAAACTCTGTAGCTGGATAATTTGCAAGCGAGAAGTTTATTGTATCCTTATCTTCCAGACGAACTTTAAACAATTCAAACACTTTGTGAAGGTATGATGCTTCACCCTTATTTATATGCAAAATATAGTTTGCCTGCATTTTCTGAAAATAATCTATTTTAAGGTCTATTGAAATGTTCTCGTGAATCATGTTAAAATAATTTTCAGCTTTGTCGGCTAATCCATTTTTGTCTGGGTTTGTTAAGGAATTATAAATATAGTATCTAAGTCTTACAGATTTATAAATTTCATTATTCTCAGATTCTATCCTGTTTATCAGTTTGTCAAAATTAATTTCTTTAAAAGTTTTCAGGAATAATCCTGCTTTGTATGGCATACCGTAAACATCGGAAAGATGATACTCAGTAGCAAAATATAGCATCCTGTCTAACGAGTATGCATTCAGGCAATCAACGTGATTATCAAACTGATTAAAGGTTTCTTGCATATCGTTTCTGCTTCTGAAATAAAATCCTCTTGATTGAAGAATGCTGCTGAATGGAATAAGGTCTGAAGCGTCTGTAATATTAATTTTGTCTTTGTTGTTATTGTAAGTTATATTAATATTAGAGTATAATTCTCTTTTGATAAGTTCTCTGTAAAGAATAGAAATACTCCCGATTGAATCATTCTCAGTGTTTTGGTGAATAAGAAATTTTTCTGCAAGTTTGTTTAGCTCAGACAATCTGTTGCTTAGTGCCTGAGTTGTCATTTTGTTGTCGTTTCTGAATTTTGCAATAGCATTAACTATAAATTCCTGAGTGTTATTTTTCTGAAAATAAAGTTTTAGAAACTTATAAAGGTTGGTATAATCCCTGCCTTTCACAAAGTATGGTGAAGAAATAAATTCACCAAATCTGTCCCATTCTGCATTAGTAAATTTCTCCAGCAAACTGAAGAGACTTTTGTTCATTTAATTTGCCCTTACTTAAATAGAAATGTCAAAAGTACATTAGTTAAACTTAAAAATAAATACATTAAAATATTTTCTGTAAAATCAATTTTTAATTGAATCATTTTTTTTGAAAATACTATTTCTATAAACCCATTTGAAAACCGTGATTTTAAATTCAACATTATTTGTAATCAAAGAAAAAAATATATATCATTATTATATTTATGTCTTTGATTATTTAGATTTCGTAACTCCGATATTGGGTATGCCAAACATTAATATTTTTTGAAAATTCTCATTATGAGAATCAAAAATATGCTGAAATCGAATTATTTATCAAAATCACATTGGTGAAGCATTTATAATCTTCTGTCATGTTACCAAAAAACCGGGTATGCTCTTTTTGAAAAGATATATAATTGGTATGCTAAGTTTTCAAATATGCCAATTATATAGCAAAAACGGACTTAAATATTTTAAATCAGGCATTTTCTTCGCTTGTAGATGGGTATGGTATCGCTTATTCTTATTCTCAAAATAAGAATTTTTCTCATTATGAAAATCCTTTTACATATTAATCTGCATTTTTGGTAATAAATAGCATAATAATTGTGGCACAAATTTTGAATATATAACTATATTACTATAATTCATAATTTGATTCATTAAAAATTAAAACAGGGTAGTTAAATGAAAACAAATTTACAATCTTTTCTTTGGTTCGTAGTTTTTGCGGTTTTATTCAATGTACATATCTCTAATGCTCAAACGACAAAAACTGTGGGAGCAACAGGAGCTGATTACACATCTTTGAAAGCTGCATTTGACGCAATTAATGCAGGCTCAATAACCGGTGCAATAGTACTTCAGATAATAGATAATACGACTGAATCAGCAAGTGCGGTATTAAACTCAAGCGGCACTGGTTTGTCAAGCTATACTTCAGTTTCAATATATCCAACCGTTACGGGTAAAACGATTAGTGGTTCGTTAAGTACTCCATTAATTGATTTGAACGGAGCAGATAACGTGACAATTGACGGCAGTCTGAACAGTTTGGGAATGGGAAAAGACCTGACAATTTCAAACACAAGTACTTCAAGTACTGCAGGTACTTCTACATTAAGGTTTATTAATGATGCAACATCAAATATCCTAAAATACTGTACGATATCAGGTTCAGAAACTGCTACTGCTTCAGGAGTCATTTTCTTATCAACTGGAACCACAACAGGAAATGATAATAATACTATCGATAATAATACAATAACTTCAGTAGGTTCAAATTTACCATACAATGCAATTTATTCTTCAGGAACCACGACAGGTGTTACTTATTATAACAGCGGTATATCAATTACAAATAATTTTATACAGGATTATTATGCAGCTGGTTCATCATCGATAGGACTTTACTGCGATTACAGTACGGGTTGGACAATTACAGGAAACAGGTTTTTCCAGACAGGAACACGAACTTCGACGGCAGGAAATACACATTATGCAATAAAAATAAATTCTGCCAGCGGTGGAGGGTTTACTGTTAATAACAACATTATTGGCTATAGTTCTTCAGCAGGAACTGGAACCACTACATACAATGGTTCTTATGCGAACAGGTTTATGCCGATTCAGATCAGTGTTGCATCTTCTCCCGCATCGGATGTACAGGGAAATACTATAACCGCAATCTCACTTACAACAACAAGCGGATCCACATTGGCTCCCGGAATTTTTTCCGGTATCAGCATTTTATCTGGTGGCGTGAATGTAGGAACCACATCGGCAAATACAATCGGCGCGTCAACCGGAACAGGTGCGATTACTTTATCTTCTTCAACGACTCCGTATGCTGCGGGAATCTATTCGACATCTACAGGAACCGTCAGTATCCAGAATAATATAATTGGCGGAATTTCTGCTACGGGTTCCTCAGCCGCTATCGGAATGTATTTTCACGGAATAAACACAGCAGGTATTGCTGGTAATTATACAATATCAGGCAATACTATCGGAAGCACTTCGACATCGAATTCTATAACTGTGGGCACGAACGGAACAACAACCGCTGCCTGCACATTCAACGGTATCACACAGTCAGCTACCGGAACAATATCAATCTCAAGCAATATCATACAGAACTGCACCATGTACGGTTCGGGCGCTTCTGTATATACGGGCATCATTAACAGCGGAGGAACGGGAACGGTCTCAATAAACTCAAACAGTTTGTTGAATGCTTCATTAACAGGTACCGGTGATTTTGTATCCATTTCAAACACTGTAGCAGTAACGACTCTTAACATATATTCAAATACAATAAGCGGAATTACTTCAACTTCATCAGGAAATATGTATGGAATTTATCATATTACAGGTGGATCGACAACTGTTAACATTTATTCAAACAGTATTAACACAATCAGCGCATCGGGAGCATCAAGCAATATTCATGGTATATACAGCTCAGTCGGCACAACAGTGAACATTTATTCAAACACAATTAACGGATTATCGGGAACAGGTACGACCTCTCCGGTTTCTAATGGAATAAACATTGCAGGTGGTTCAACAGTTAATGCTTACAAGAATAATATCTATAATTTAGCAGAAAATGGATCAGCAATTTCTGGCGCAGGTGCATTGAATGGTATTTTATTAAGTGCGGGAACGACAGTCAGTGCTTATAACAATTTTATAAGTGAACTGAAAGCACCCGCATCAAGTGCAACTGACATTATAAGGGGTATAAGCGTTACTAGCATTTCTACTTCTTCTACATACAGAGTTTATAAT
>CAIUQV010000192.1 GCA_903901375.1 uncultured Ignavibacteriota bacterium | reverse complement strand
TAATTAAAATCAGAATATATATACTTTATTAACAATATTAACAAACCTTAAAAAGAAAAGAAAAAGTAGCAAAAAGAAAAGAAAAAAAACAACTACTACGGTTACCTTTCTTTATGAAGCAACTTGAATTAATTCTGTATCAGAATGCATGATTTGATGAAAGAAAGAGAACTATTTTGATTAATTAAATATAGTAAAATACTGAGAATTGGAAACAGTTGTTTCCTTTTAGGAGGAAACGTTTGTTTCCAAAATGGGGTAAGTAACTTTAGAAAGTTGCGAAAATCAACAATTTTGCAGTATATTAGACGGCACAAATTTTGCGGAAGCAGGATTAACAGCAAAATTGTCAACCCCCTAATGGTCCCCTTTGTTTGACCCAATCAATCAGAGGGGAGATTAGGGTGTTATTTCAATTAATGTTAAATTATAAGATTATGGGGACATTATTAAAGAAAGTGAATAGAGATTTTGAAGTGACTAAGAGTGTTTACAAAATCTGTCCTAACTGTTCGAATTTTCAGTTAAAGTCTCATGTAGATGTACATTGTAACGTTTGTGGTTCTTTGTATGTCTGTAACTGTCCATCCTGCCTTGAGCCAATAATATATCCAATTTCCAGTTTTTGTCCTGTTTGCGGTACCAAATTAAAGAAGAAAGATTAAATTTTATCTTTCCGAACGATTTACTATTTTCTTATCAAATTTATTAAATAAGTATGGTTGTTTGTGGAATTGATGAAGCCGGCAGGGGACCACTGGCGGGACCTGTTTTGGTTTCAGGTGTGATAATGGGAAATGATAAATCTATTGAAGGGATAAGAGACTCAAAGAAACTTACATCCTCCAAAAGAGAAGAATTGTTTGATAAGATTATTGAGTGTGCAAAGTATTATGAGATAAAGTTAATAGATGTGGAAACAATAGATAATATAAATATACTTAAATCTTGTATGGTTGGCGCAGAAAATATTATGAATAAGTTAAGCAAGTATTGTGATAAGTTTCTAATAGACGGTAATTATTTGAAGTTTGATGAGGACAGGCAACAGAATTTTAATTATGAGACTATCGTGAAGGGTGATGATAAAATATATGAAATATCCTGTGCCTCTATACTTGCAAAAGTGACGAGAGACAGGATGATGCTGAAATATGATGAACAGTACCCTGAGTTTGGCTTTAAAACAAATAAGGGATATGGTACGAAGAAACATATAGAAGCAATATTGAAGTACGGTCCCTGTGCAATTCACCGTAAAACTTTTCTGAAAAATATTATCTGAGTGAATTTTGGATACAAATGAATTAGGGAAGTGGGGTGAGCAGTATGCAAAGGAAGCACTGCTGAAAAAGGGTTTAAAGTTTATAGCAAGTAATTTCAGGTTTAAGCATCTAGAGATTGATTTAGTTTTCCAAAATAAGGAGAAGAATGAGATTGTGTTTGTGGAAGTGAAGACGAGGACATCGGATTATTTCGGAGAGCCAGAGGAGGCGATTAACAGAATAAAGCAAAGAAAACTGAAGAACTGTGCAAGTGTGTTCCTTAAGATAAATAAAGAGTTCGAGAATTGTCAGGTGCGTTATGATTCATTTGCAATTGTAAAATTAAAAGATGAAATTAAAGTAAGGCATATTGAGGATTCGTTCTAAAGGTATATTACTATTTTAGAAAACTGAGTGTGATTTCGTCTGCCAAAGCATAACCTATTTCATTTAACTTAAAAACAGAATTATCAAGTCCTGCAAGACTAAGAACCAAGAGCCTATCTACAACATCCCGATAATCTTCCAAAAATTCAGAGCCAAATAATTTCTTATACTGTTCAAACTTCACACCATTACAGCGCAAAACAGAAACAAAGTAATCATTCTTAAGTCCTTTTGGAGTTAGTGATTCAATGTTCTCTACAGGCAGGGTTTTTAAGCTGAGTTTATCAATATATTTCTTTAAGCTTTTAGGGTTTGAGAATCTTTCATTACCAATGAATGAGTGGGCAGAAGGACCTAAGCCAAGATAGTAATCAAAGTCCCAGTATTTGATGTTGTGTTTAGACTGAAAACCCGGTTTGGCGTAGTTCGAGACTTCATAATGAATGTAGCCGTTATTTATGAGAGTAGTATTTACGAACTCATAAAACTGCGGGTTATCTTTATCAAATATGTTTAAAAGTTTGTTTTGTTCGAACTGTTTATAAAGGAGAGTTCCTTTCTCTAAAATCAAAGTATAAGCAGAGATGTGGTTTAATTCAAGATTAAGAATCTTGTTCAGGTTGTGTTCGACATCTGACATTTCCTGTTCGTTAAAAGCATAGATTAAATCTGCGCTTACATTATCGAATATACTCTTTGAGATTTCAAGTGACTGATAAGCTTCAGTACTATTGTGCGCACGAGTAAGGAATGAGAGTTCTTTATCTATGAATGACTGAACGCCTACGCTGATGCGGTTTATACCAGATTTCCGGAAACCGGCAAATTTGGATGTATTGTTTAAAATATCTTCGGGGTTCGCTTCAATAGTTATTTCGGACGATTTAATAACATTAAAATTATTCTTTATGCAGGAAATAATATTATCAATATGAGTACTTTCCAAGATGCTTGGTGTTCCGCCGCCAAAGAAAATTGTGTCAATAGTAGATCCAGGGTATTTGACTGAGTATAAGATAATTTCCTGTTTAAGAGCGTCTACAAAATCGTTTATGAGTTTGAGATTTGTAGTGAGATAGAAATCACAATAAGAACATCTTCTGTGGCAGAAGGGAATATGTATGTATAACCCGAGATTCAAATCTGTATTTTAAATATAATTTACTTTTGTTTAAAAAATGGATAAATTATTGACAAATTAAAAGAACATAATGAAAAATATATTTCTACTATTATTTCTTATATTGATTTTGCTGACCTCAGGCAATATGTATTCCCAGACAGAAGATTCTGTTAAGTTTGTTAATGATACAGTAATGACGAAGGCAGACACATTAAGCAAACAGGATACGACAAGTAGTGCTTTTTTAAATTCTCCTGAGAGATTAAAAGTGGTAGCGCTGATAAATCAGGTGAATGAAACGTCATCAAAAGTAGATTTATTACATTCTGAAAATGTTATTAAGTTTAAAACTACTTCTATAGATCAGGCTGGTGAAATTGAGATTAAGATAAAGAAAAAGGATGATATATATTTCAGGATATGGGGTAGTTTTGCTTTCGTTAGCAAAGATGCTTTTATAGCGCATTTCAACAGGAAAAAGTTTATATATTTTAACAATTTAGATGATAAAGTAATAGAAGGACCAACTACAGATAATAATATAGGTTATCTTGCAAGGATAAAATGCTCTTTCGATGATTTGATGAATGTTATGTCAGGTACGGGAAGAATAGTTTATGGAAACACTGATACATTGGTTTTTGAAAGTGATAATGTAATACTTGTTAAAGGGAAAGAAAAGGTAGTAAAGTATACATTAGATGCAAATAAGAAGTATGTAGAGAAGTATTCATATATTAACACAAAGAAGAAAGAATATTTACGAATTAGTTTTGGTAATTTTGTGAACGTGAACGGTGGTTATTTTGCGAAGAAAGTTGACATTACTAAGCCATTAACGAATGAATTTCTAAAGATAGTGAATGAAACTTATACTGCTAACAACCAGAATCTTAATTTTACTGTAGATTTTCCTTCGGATGTAAGAAGAGTAAAGTGGGATAAATAAAAGACAAATTTTAGAGAAATAAGGAGCAGTACGGTAGTTTATTCAGCGATAATACAGAAAAAGCTGTGACCGAGAGAAGACCGAGAGATGGTCGAGAGAAGACCGAGAGAACAAGAAGGGGAGAAAAGGAGATATAATATGTGGTTAGTAACTATGTATTTGAACTTACGGTTGCAATACATCAAATAATTGATGTTAATACATTTGAAAATATAATTCTGAAGATTTCGTTTTAATTCTAAAGGTTAATTCTTACAATTCAATAACATTTAAAAAATCAATAATCAAATCTATAATTCAGTACCTTCCTGAGACAATCATTTATCATTGAGTTACAGATTTAGAATAGATAATTTTGTATACCCTAAAATTAAAAATATACATTTCGGAGGAAAGTATGTCAAAGTATAAAATAGCTTATCTACCCGGCGATGGCGTAGGTGTTGAAGTATTAGAAGCTTCAAAGATAGTTTTAGACAAAGTTGGTTTTGATGCAGAATATATACACGGTGATATAGGCTGGGAATTCTGGTGTAAAGAAGGTGATGCATTTCCCGATAGAACAGTTGAGCTTTTAAAGAACGTAGACGCAGCATTGTTTGGCGCTATTACATCGAAGCCGGTTAAAGCCGCACAGGCAGAGCTGGTTCCTGAACTTCAGAACAAAGGTTTGATTTACCGTTCACCGATAGTAAGGATGAGACAGATGTTTGACCTTTATACTTGCCTCAGACCTTGCAAAGGTTATGAAGGTAATCCGTTAAATTTCAAAGAGAATATTGATCTTGTAGTATTCAGAGAAAATACAGAAGGTATGTATTCAGGAGTTGAGTTTAATCCAGTACCTAAAGAACTATCTGCATTACTTACGAAACTTTCAAAACCGTTTGCACCTTTTAAAGATTTAGCCGGTGATCAGTATGCAATTTCCTGCAAAATAAATACAAAGAAAGGTTCTGAGAGAATCATCAGAGCAGCATTTGAATTTGCAAAGAAATTTAACAGGAAGAAAGTAACGGTTGTGCATAAATCGAATGTAGTGAGAGCAACGGACGGACTTTTCCTTGAGATGGCAAAAGAAGTGAAAAAAGATTTTCCTGAAATAGCGATGGATGATGCAAACATTGATGCAATAACGATGTGGTTATTAAAGAATCCACATAATTATGATGTGCTTGTTGCACCAAATCTGTTTGGAGATATTATTTCAGATTTATGTGCTCAGATGGTAGGTGGTCTTGGTTTTGGATGTTCTGGTAATATTGGTGCAAAGCTTGGCGTGTTTGAACCAACACATGGTTCTGCTCCAAAATACGTAGGCTTATACAAGGTTAATCCGATAGCAACAATTTTATCTGCAAAGATGATGCTTGACTGGCTTGGTGAGAAAGAACTTGGCGATAAGATTGAAACTGCGACTAAGGCAGTTATTAAAGAAGGAAAAGTGAAGACATACGATATGGGCGGATCTAACACAACAATAGAAATGGCTAATGCAATTGCAGCAAAGATATAATACATTAATAATTAAAACAGGTGATTTATAAAAAGCAAACCTCTCGCTGAAGCGGGAGGTTTTTTATTTAAAATTAATTTATGGATAAAATTTTCTTGCATGAAGTAGGGATGAGGGATGGACTTCAGGTTGAGCAGCAGATAGTCCCTACTGAGAAAAAGATTGAATGGATAAAAGAACTCATGCAGACGGGAGTCGATATTATTCAGATTGGTTCTTTTGTTCATCCAGTGAAAGTGCCAACAATGGCTGATACAGACGAATTGTTCAGGTATTTTTCCAAACCTGAGAATAAAAAATCTGATACAGTACTTTCTGGGCTGGTGCTAAATGAGAAAGGGCTTGACAGGGGAATGGATGCCGGAGTTGAGATGTTTTGTATGGGGGTTTCGGCAAGTGAGACTCACAGCAAAAAGAATACCGGAATGACGACGGATGAAGCGCTTGACAGAATTATACCGATGGCGAAGAATGCTTTATCTGCGGGCAAGCAGGTGCAGGTCTCCGTTCAATCTGCTTTTGGATGCGGGTTTGAGGGTGCTATAGCGAAGGAGAGAGTGATATACATAGTTGAAAAGTATTTACAGAATGGAATACTGAATATTAGTCTTGCTGATACAGCAGGGCATGCAAATCCGATACAGGTGGAAGATATGATTACTTCGATATACAGTATTAATCCTGAGGCAAAACTATCCTGTCATTTTCATGACACATACGGAATGGGAATAGCAAACTGTTTTATGGCTTATAAACACGGGGTAAAATATTTTGAGTCTGCCTTTGCAGGTTTGGGTGGTTGTCCATTTACAGCGAAGGCAAGTGGCAATGTATGTACTGAAGATTTAGTAAATATGTTTAATAAATTTGGTTTAAGGAAAGACATTGATTTGAAGAAGATATTGGAAATTGCCAAGGAAGCTGAAGAGTTTTTTGCGAGAGAGCTTCCAAGTAAAGTATTGAAAGTTGGAATCTTAGAACATTAAAATTTTATAAATATGGAAAAAGAAAAATCATTAAGAGGAGTAAGGGTATTAGACCTTACTAATGTATTAGCAGGACCATTTGCTACATTGCATTTAGCACTTTGCGGTGCTGAGGTGATTAAGGTGGAGACACCGGGTTCAGGAGATTTAGCGAGGAAATTAGGTAATGTTCCGGATTATAATAAAAAGAATATGGGAACGAGTTTCCTTGCACAGAACTGCAATAAGAAATCTTTGACTCTGAATTTAAAAGATGAAAAGG
>CAIUQV010000191.1 GCA_903901375.1 uncultured Ignavibacteriota bacterium | reverse complement strand
TTTTCAGTCAGCGACTGAGGGTTAATGTGCGGACAACCGATTAATGATCCGTATCCTTTGGTGTATTTAATAATATCATCTATTTCGTTTTCGCTGTAACCGAGTCCTTTTAATGCAGGAGGCACGGATTCGTTTATAATCTTGAAGTAACCACCGCCTGCAAGTTTCTTAAACTTTACGAGTGCAAAATCAGGCTCGACACCGGTTGTATCACAATCCATCAGAAGACCGATTGTACCGGTTGGTGCGATAACAGTTACCTGAGCATTTCTGTAACCGAACTTTTCTCCGAGTTCAAGAGCTAAATCAGAATCCGCTCTTGCTGCTTCGAGTAAATCGTCAGGGCAGTACTTCTTATCAATCCCGACAGGATAGATTGAAAGTCCTTCATACTCTTTCCTGCTAACGTTGTACGAAGCACGTCTGTGATTTCTGATAACTCTCAGCATTGTATCCTTATTGTTTTCATACTCAGGATAAGGACCAAGCTGTTTTGCCATTTCAGCAGAAGTGGCATAGGAGCGCATATGCAGGATTGCAGTTATTGCTCCTGTGATTGCTCTTGCTTCGTTGGAATCATAAGGAATACCGAGAATCATAAGCAGTGCACCAAGGTTAGCGTATCCCAGACCGAGAGTTCTGTACTTGTATGAAAGTTCGGCAATTTCCTTGCTCGGGAACTGTGCCATCAGAACACTGATTTCCAGTACCATAGTCCACAAACGCGAAGCGTGTCTGAACTTTTCTATTTCAAACTTATCTGTTTCGTAATTATAAAACTTAATCAGGTTCAGCGATGCAAGATTACAGGCAGTATCATCGAGGAACATATATTCACTGCAGGGGTTGGAAGCTTTAATCTCTCCGCCGCCCGGACAGGTATGCCATTCGTTGATAGTTGTATGAAACTGTATACCCGGGTCAGCACAGGCCCATGCAGAGTATGCGATATCGTCCCAGAGTTTTCTTGCTTTTAAAGTCTTCGATGGTTTCGGTTCTCTGTTTTCTTTCTTTGAACGCTGAAGTTCAACGCGCCAGTAGAGATTCCATTTATCATCCATCTCAACTGCTTTCATAAAATCGTTAGTTGCACGGACACTGTTGTTTGAGTTCTGACCTGCCACAGTTGCGTAGGCATCTGAATTCCAGTCAGTATCGTAAGTAGGAATAAATATTTCAGTAAATCCGAGTTTAGATAACTGAATAACCCTTTCTATATAGTTCTCAGGAACGTATGCACGTCTTGCCTCTTTTATTGCAGAAGCGAGCGCTTTGTTCTTTGTTCTGTCTGTACCGTCATCTTCGGGATGTGCCGGATTCTGGCAGGCAGTTAAAATCTTATTCAGATAAATATTAAGTGCTTTAGACCCGGTAACGAGTGCAGCAACTTTTTCTTCTTCTACAACTTTCCAGTTGATAAAATCTTCAATGTCAGGATGGTCAAGGTCCAGCACGACCATCTTAGCAGCTCTGCGTGTTGTACCGCCTGATTTAATGGCACCTGCGCTCCTGTCACCGATTCTCAGGAAAGACATTAAGCCTGAAGATTTACCTCCACCGCTTAAGTGTTCGCCTGAACCTCTTATGTTTGAGAAGTTTGAACCCGTTCCCGAACCATACTTGAAAAGTCTTGCTTCACGAACCCATAAATCCATAATACCGCCTTCGTTAACGAGGTCGTCACTGACGGACTGAATGAAACAGGCGTGCGGCTGACAGTGCGAATAGGCATCAGTGGAGCGTGTAAGTTCGGCAGAATCCGGATCGACATAAAAGTGTCCCTGCGAAGGACCTGTAATGCCGTAAGCCCAGTGCAGACCTGTGTTAAACCACTGCGGAGAATTCGGAGCAGCAAACTGCATTGCGAGCATATAGAACATTTCATTGTAAAAATGTTTTGCATCTGCTTCCGTATCAAAATATTTATACTTCCATCCCCAGTAAGTCCAGCAACCTGCAAGCCTGTTGAACACCTGCCTTGAATCATTTTCCGAAGTATATAAATCATTAGTACCGTTTAAGGTATCTGTATCTACTTCGCTGCGCTGAAGCCATTCAGGAACTCCTTCTTCCTTAACCTTCTTTATTACTTTCGGTATTCCTGCTTTACGAAAGTATTTCTGAGCGATAATATCTGTTGCTACCTGTGACCAGTGCTTGGGTACAATGACGTTATTCATTTCGAATACAACAGATCCATCGGG
>CAIUQV010000190.1 GCA_903901375.1 uncultured Ignavibacteriota bacterium | reverse complement strand
GGAGTAGCATGTTTCATGCGGGACGAGGTCGTCCCGATGAATCGGGATCATCCCGAGAGGTAAAGTTTAAAAATAATAAATACGGGATGTAGCACAGCCTGGTAGCGCGCTTCGTTCGGGACGAAGAGGTCGCTGGTTCGAATCCAGTCATCCCGACAAAGACCCTCGTAAGAGGGTTTTGTCATTTATAAGCGGTCATCCCAAGTTCTCGGGATTATCCAGACAGAAAGAATTTCTGAAAAGTAACTCTTATTTCATTTTGTATATAAGCGACGAATCCCGTTAAAGATGAAATTTCTTCACTTGAAATATTCTCGTTTATGTAATATTTTTAAAAAAAGAAATCAGATGTACATTTTTATCAGGGTGGGGTTATATTTTAATACAATGGACTTAGTTGAATTATTTTTCAAATGAAAAAGCAAATTAATAAATCCGGAAATCAGAGCTCTAAAGCTGCTATGCCGAAAAGAAAGAAACCGGCAGGCGGCGCCAGAGATAAAAAACCTAAACCTTTAAAAAAGACTTCAAAAATAATATCTGAGAAGAAAGAGCTTCCTTCAAAAACCAAAAAACATTCACCAGAAACAAACCGAAATTATTTTAATACAGAGTTTCGCAAAATGCTTGAATCCACTCACGACATCGTGTGGGAGGTGGACGATAAAGCGAATTGTACATACATCAGTGATTCTGTCGAACGTTTGCTTGGTATTAAACCGTCCGAAATGATTGGAAAACCGCCTTTTAACTTTGTTTCAGAGGATGAAGCTGCTGAAACAGAGATATTTTTAAATGATGTCTTTAAGAAGGGGATTCCTTTTGCAAAGCTTGAAAACAGTGTTGTGAGTAAAAACGGCGAAGAAGTATTTTTTGAAGTGAGCGGTATTCCGGTTTTAGATTCAAAAGGAAAAACTGTTGGCTTTTATGGTTTTGGTAACAATATTACTGATAAACGGCGAGCTGAAAAACTATTAATAGAAAGCGAAGAAACTTTACGAAACATGATAGACTTTTCCCCGATGGGTCTGGCTATTATATCTATCAGCGGGCGTCTGCTAAGGGTGAATAAAGCTTTTGGTGATATACTTGGATATACAGAAACGGAACTTGCTTCAAAATCTTTTATGGATATTTCACATCCTGATGAGCTTAAAGTTGACCTTGAGAATACAAATAAACTCATTTCAGGAGAAGTTGAAATCGTCAGCAGGGAAAAAAGGTATATACATAAAAACGGTAATGTAGTATGGACTGTTATCAGCGTATCGCTTGTTAGAAACGATAAGAATGTTCCTCTTTATTATATATCCCAGATTAAAGATATAAGTGAAAGGAAGAAATACGAAGAGCAGTTAATAATAAAAGATTATGCGATTGAATCTTCTTTGAGTGCGATAGGACTTGCAGAAATGGATGGAAAAGTGTCCTACGTAAATGAAGCATTCCTCAAATTCTGGAAATATAATGATGCTGCCGAAGTAATAGGTAAACACATTTCAGAATTTTCGAGCAGTTCGGATATGATGGAAAGAGTGATGCCATATTTAAAACAGGGCAAAGGATATTCGGGCGAGGGAAAAGGTATTAGAAAAGACGGCTCAATGTTTAATATGTTTGTATCCGTGAATATTGTCAGAAATAAAGACGGAAGGCCTGTTTGTCTTATGGCTTCTTTTATGGATACGACTTTGGTAAAACAATCAGAGGAAGCATTAAAAGAAAGCGAGAAAAAGTACAGGCTTATAGCTGAAAATTCAACTGACGTTATCTGGGTTTATGATTTGACCGATAGCAAGCTCATATATATGAGTCCGTCTGTAGAAAGACTGCGTGGCATTAAAGCAGAGGATGTGATGGCCAATCAAGTTGAGAATATTATGACTAAAGAGTCGTGGGAACGGCTGCAGATGATGATTCCCGAAAAAGTGAAAAAATATTTAAATGGTGAACATGAAATTAACGTTGTTGAAATAGAGCAGAGACATGCGGACGGTTCGGTTATCTATACTGAAATTAATACACATTTTGAAACAGATGCGGATACAGGTCATATTCTGGTTTATGGATCTTCAAGAAATATAACAGATCGTAAAAAAACCGACATGCTGCTTGAGGCAAGCGAAAGAAGGTTCAGAGAACTTGCGGAAAACTCTCCGGCAATTATTTACAGAATCTCACTCTTTCCGGAATTTAAGTTTGAATATGTCAGTCCTGCTGTGACGAAGATTATGGGTTATACACCCGAGGAACATTACACTAATCCTGAT
>CAIUQV010000189.1 GCA_903901375.1 uncultured Ignavibacteriota bacterium | reverse complement strand
ATAAGAGAATCTAAAGATCCTTCTACTGAGAAGATCTGATCTTTTGGGAATACATTCTTATATTTACCGGTTAGATATTGATTTTCATCCGTTATATAGTTCTTTTCAGAATTCATTTGGTGCTTTCATAATTAAAACGACTTGATAATTTAAATATACCATAAAATGCTATAGCAATAATTATTATATCAATTGGAATCCTGTACCTATTTTGAGATAAGAGAACAGTAATATGTATTACAGTATGAATAGTGATAATACTTATTAAGATTATACTTGATAATTTTATTGATCTCAGGCAATAATAGATACCTATTATAAAAAATGGCAGTAATAAACCGTAAGTAGCTATTAATGATAGATTATGTACTAATGACCATTTTCCCTCGGGTCTGTAACCTTCACTTACCCACATATTGGAAAATCTGAACGGCCTCCAAAGTTCTTTAAAATCAATGTATAATTTCTCAAATGCAGAATATTTCCTGGGATATGAACCATAAGAAATACCCCTATTAATAAGATTATACAATGTCATATCATGAACAGGCATTCCTTTAACGATAGAATCTAGAGTTTCATTGCTTAACTGAATTTCCTGAGAGAAATAATTATCATTCCTGTGACCCAAAAATTTATCAGTAAATAATGCTGTGCGTTCGGAAAGAATAACAGGTCTGTGATAAACTTCATAATTTCTAATGAGCCAAGGCAACATGAATATGAATATGAGAATACTCACATAAATAAATGACAGGACCTTTTGTTTTTGGTTTAATTTATTGTTTAAGAAAATTATTGGTACAAAAAGGATAAAGTAAATTAAGTAACGCTCATCAGTATGTATTAGTAAAACAAATGATAAGGATAATATTAAAAGTGACTTATAACTGCTTTCTTTAACAAGATAATACAAAATCATAAACACAAATACTGCAAACAAAAACTGTAAAAGATCTTCTTTCAGTAATGAAGGGACCCATCTGATAGAATTCACATATATAACTGACCAGATTGATGAAAGAAGTCCTACTGTATTATTAAATGCATAAAGACCAATATAGTAAATTAAAACCGTAATTGATGAAGATAAGAAAGTGTTCATCACAATCAAAGGAAGAGAATTAAATCCAAATAATTTGTAGGATAGATAAATCAAAAAAGGGAAAAAAGGTGTAATTCCTGATTGTGTCTTTGTCAGCCCGGATATGTCAGGTACAAAGACACCTTGTTTTAGCATTTCTTCTGCAAATTTGATATAAGCCCAGTCATCAGATATATTTGAAGGATTATTGTAATAAAATGAGTATAACCCGTACACTAATCTTATAAAAAGTGAAAAAATAAATAAGATAGTGAGCAATCGCCTCACAGGATAGTTTATTAAATTAAAATGCAACATCAGTTAAGTTTCTTTTCCCGTAATTCTTTAATTTCATCTTCAAGAATAGCAGAATTACTTATCAATTCTTTAACCTGATTATTAAGCCTGACAACCTTAGAGGTGATATAAAGCAAATAAACGAGAAGAAAACAAATTATAAGTAAATAAATTAAAAATTCATCATGAATACCAAAATATGTAGCAATCGAAACAATATAGGGATTGATAATTGGAATCAAAATAAGAAATACAGCCATTAATATCCATAAAACAGAATAAGATGAGCTTAATTTCTTTAACTTCATGCCATATATAATGATGAATAGTAATAAAATACCCAATATAACAGACAAAATCTGTAAACTAAGATTCATATTTTATCATCCATTCTCGTTTAATTTCTTTCTTTAAAAGCATACATTCAGCTATATTAAAAAAACCCTTTACTGGATACGCAATTATCTCTGACCAGTTAAACAATGACCTACCATGCTGACGCTGACTCATATTAACAGGTACTTCCAGTATTTTTGCCCCACTGAAAAAACTCAGTAAATGAGTCTGGTTTGAATCATTGATTTCATTTTTAAAATACGAAGAGAAAAAACTTATAACTCGTTTATCAAACGCAATAAAACCGGAAGTTACATCTCGAATCTTATATTTAAAAACTGAAGATAATATAATCGAAAATACTTTTATTCCTAATCTCCTTGCAAAGGAAGGTTTATAAGTACTATTTCCTAAGAAACGTGAACCAATTACCTGATTTGCTTCTTTATTAATAATCGGATTAATAATTTTATGCAGTTCTTTTGCCGAATGTTGACCATCACCATCAAACTGACAAACAATATCATATCCATTACGGTAAGCATAATTAAAATATGTTTTCCAAGTACCGTTAATATCACTATTAACACAATGACTTAACACTTTTACATCCATTTTTTCACAAATATATTTCGTATTATCGAATGAAGCATTATCAATTACAACGATATCATACCCAATATTATGATTATTTAAATCATCAATAACACTTTTTATACTTTTTTCCTCATTATAAGCTATGACTGCAATAAGAACCTTCATGAGAATTATTACTTAAATAATGTACCTGCTTTAACAAAAGAACCTTCAGGAACATTTGCCCTGTCTGGTATTATACTTCCAGCACCTATAAATGAATTTTTTCCAATTTTAGCATAACCACAGACAGTAGAATTAGGTGATAAAAAAACATTAGAAAGTATCTGAGATTCATGACTTATAACAGTACCGGGCCATACAACAGTTACATCAGATAAAACAGT
>CAIUQV010000188.1 GCA_903901375.1 uncultured Ignavibacteriota bacterium | reverse complement strand
TCTTTTCATTCTTCCTGCGTCACTTTTATGTACCAGTGTAGCTGTTCCTAATTGTCTTTTGTTTTTAGGAGTCTTCTTGGTTAAAATGTGACTTCTGCCGGCTTTTTCTCTTTTGAGCTTTCCCGTACCTGTAACCTTAAATCTCTTGGCTGACGCACGGTTTGATTTCATCTTAGGCATTTTGTCTAATTTGTTTATTTATGAATTTATATCTTCTTCTTTTGGTGTATCTGTTACTGCATCTGTGTTAACGTTCTCTGCGCTTATATCTTCAGTCTCTGCGTTTACGGGTTCGGTTGTTTCAACTGTTTCCGTTTTAACTTTTACCTTATTCATCTTTGCAATTTTGGAATTATAAACTGCTATCTTATTCTTATCCGGAACGACGTATGTTGTTAACATCTTTCCTTCAAGTTTCGGTTTTGATTCCAGTTTCCCTATATCGAGTACTTTAGCGAGAACCTCTTCCATTAATTTCTGACCAATTTCAGGGTGGGTTATCATTCTACCCTTGTACAAAACAGATGTCTTTACTTTATGTCCGTCGAAAAGAAACTGTCTTAAGTGTTTTGTTTTGAAGTCGATGTCATGATCGTCTGTATTGGCATTGAACCTTATTTCTTTAACGGTCATCACGCTTTGATTCTTCTTCTGTAACTTGTCCTTCTTTTGTCTTTCGTAATTGTACTTACCGTAATCAATTACTTTACAAACGGGCGGCTTTGAATTTGGTGCAATTTCCACCAGGTCTAAACTTCTTGACTGTGCCAGCCTTAAGGCTTCGTGCGACGGCATAACGCCCAATGGCTGTCCGTCTTCATCAACTACTCTTACCTGATATGCGGTAATTTCCTGATTGACTCTTTCTTTGTACTTTTTGTCTTTAATTAAAGTAACCCTTCATTAGTTTATAAATCGTATTTATGCTTTTTATCCGCAACATTCAATTTAACCTTTTGAATGAAATCATTCAATTCAAAAGCGCCTTTATCTCCTGTTCCGTGAATTCTGAGCGATACTGTCTTATTTTGCTTTTCTTTCTCTCCAACTACTAACATAAACGGAATTTTCCTGTTTTCCGACTCTCTTATCTTATAATTTACTTTTTCACTTCTGTCGTCGAGGTAGACTCTGAAACCTTCTTCGAACAATCTGTCGTAGATTTCCTTTGCATAATCTTTCTGAGCATCGGTCAGAGGAAGGACTGCAATCTGTACTGGAGCAAGCCAAACGGGGAAATTACCCGCAAAGTGCTCTGTAAGGATTCCAACGAATCTTTCAAAACTTCCGTAGATTGCCCTGTGAATCATAACCGGTCTGTGTTTCTGTCCGTCCGAACCTTCATAAGTAAGGTCAAATCTTTCGGGCATATTAAAATCAAGCTGAACAGTAGCGAGCTGCCAGGTTCTGTTTAAAGCATCTTTAATGTGTACGTCAATCTTAGGACCGTAGAAAGCACCGTCTTTTTCGTTTATCTTAAACTCAAGGTTGTTTGCTTTCAGTGCATTAGCAAGAGATTCTTCTGCCTGATTCCAGACTTCGATTTCTCCCATTGCTTCATCGGGTCTTGTAGAGAGATAGTACATCGGAGTAAATCCGAATGTTGAATAAGTCTCTGTCATCAATTGTAACACTCTTGTAATCTCGTCGAGTATCTGGTCATAGGAACAAAATATATGTGCATCGTCCATTGTAAACTGTCTGACTCTGAACATACCACCGAGTGCTCCGCGGATTTCATTGCGGTGCATTCTTCCGAGTTCGCTGAGGCGGACGGGTAAATCCCTGAAGCTGCGAAGCTTCGAGGAATAGACGAGTGTTGCCTCGGGACAGTTCATAGGTTTCAGGTACATAGTTTCATCGTCGCTTGTAATCTTAAACATATTTTCTGCGTAGTGGCCAGTGTGTCCTGATGTATGGAATAAGGATTCTTTTACTATTATAGGTGTACTGATTTCGTCGTATCCGTATTTATACTGAAGTTCGCGTGAGAAAGCTTCTATTTCACGGTAGATAATCATTCCGTTAGGCAGCCAGAAAGGCGCACCGGGAGATACTTCGTGAAAGAAGAACAGTTCAAGGTCTCTTCCGAGTTTACGATGGTCTCTCTTTTTAGCTTCTTCAAGGTTCTTTAAATGCTGGTCGAGTTCCTTTGTTGACGGGAACGTGATTCCGTAGATTCTCTGAAGCATTTTATTCTTTTCGTCGCCTCTCCAGTAAGAACCTGAAACTGCGAGCAGTTTAACTGCTTTAACTTTTGCAGTATTTGGAAGATGCGGTCCGCGGCAAAGGTCAGTGAATCCACCCTGATGGTAAAGGGAAACGACTTCTTCGTTCTGCGCTATGGTTTCAAGAATTTCTACTTTATATTCATCGGGTCTTTTGGATTTAAAGTATTCAATGGCATCGGTACGTTTCATCTCTTCTCTTACAGGCTGTAAATCACGTTTAGCTATTTCGAGAATACGTTCTTCAATTTTCTTTAAATCTTCTTCAACGAATTTATGGTCGGAATCTATATCATAATAAAAACCGCCTTCGATAGCAGGACCGACTCCAAATTTGGCGCCGGGATAAAGTTCTTCAATTGCCTGCGCCATCATATGGGACGAAGTATGCCAGAAACAATGGCGACCTTCGTCAGAATCGAACTTAAACAGAACGAGTTTGGCGTCAGCGTTTAAAGCGGCAGAAAGGTCTTTTTCCTTACCGTCAACGTGGGCGATAATAACCTGCTGGGCAAACCTCTCGCTGATGCTTTTAGCAACATCAAGAATAGTAATACCCTTCTGAAACTCTCTGACAGAGCCGTCAGGAAACGTTATTTTAATTATGTCTTCCAATATTTATTGTATAAATTTAATCTTTTGTTCCGTTTACCCTGTAAAGAATTTTTTAAAGAATTGATTTAGGCGAGAATAACGGAACGTATATATAAAACAAAGTGGGCGATAATGGACTCGAACCAATGGCCTCCACGATGTCAACGTGGCGCTCTAACCAACTGAGCTAATCGCCCTAATCAAGTAAATTAATAAATAAATAGACCTTTTTCAAGTGAAATTGGAAAGAAAAGGGGGGAGGGCATTAAGAAATGATTCACCACAGAGCACACAGAGTGCACAGAGAAGAGATTTTTTGGGCAAAGAGCAATAAGAGTTTATTTAGTAAATGACACAAATTGGGACAAAAGATGATTACTTAGGTAACTTCTCAAGCTAGAGCTTAATAAAGGAGGTAATGTGGGTAGGAGAAAAGAGATTTCTGATTAAATTGTAATTACATTATAATAAGCGTAATTTTGTATAGAATGAAGGGATGCAGAACAGGAATATGTGACAAATTCTACTTATAATTTGAACTTTTTGGGAATTGGCGGGGTTTTAAAGATTAGAAATACGACTAATTTAGTCCTGTTTAGTTAATTGCTGAAAATAGTGTGTTTAGCTTTGAATTTTTGGCAAATAGTTTAAAGAAAATTTAAAATGATAAATGTTTTAATATGAGTGACGATATAATTCAAGAAAAAATTGAGGGTGACTATGAGTGGGGGTTTACCACTGATATAGAAATGGAAATGCTCCCGAAAGGGTTAAGCGAAGATACAGTAAGGTTTATTTCGAAAAAGAAGGGTGAGCCGGAATTTATGCTCGACTGGAGACTGAAAGCATACAAGCACTGGCTGAAAATGGAAGAACCGACCTGGCCGAATGTACACTATCCGAAGATTGATTACCAGGATGTAATATATTATGCGGCACCGAGGAAAGAAAACAAACTGAATTCGCTTGACGATTTAGACCCAAAGATTAAGGAAACTTATGAAAAACTGGGGATTCCGCTGCTTGAGCAGCAATTCCTTGCAGGAGTTGCAGTTGACGCAGTTATGGACAGTGTTTCTGTTGTTACGACATACAGAGAAAAGCTTAGTGATTTAGGAATAATATTTTCATCAATAAGCGAGGCGATAAAAGAACATCCCGAGCTTGTTAAGAAATATCTTGGTTCGGTTGTGCCATACACAGACAACTTTTTCGGTGCGTTGAATTCTGCAGTGTTCAGCGATGGTTCATTTGTTTATATACCTAAAGGTGTGAGATGTCCGATGGAACTTTCAACATACTTCAGAATTAATGCTGCGAACACTGGTCAGTTTGAAAGAACACTGATTGTTGCAGACGAAGGTGCTTATGTATCTTACCTAGAGGGTTGTACTGCTCCGATGAGAGACGAGAATCAACTGCACGCTGCGATAGTTGAACTGATTGCGATGGACGGTGCTGAGATAAAGTACTCAACGGTTCAGAACTGGTATCCAGGCGATAAAGACGGTAAAGGCGGCATATACAATTTTGTGACAAAGAGAGGTATCTGCGGAAAGAATGCAAAGATATCGTGGACGCAGGTGGAGACAGGTTCTTCGATTACGTGGAAATATCCAAGTGTAATTTTAAAGGGTGACAATTCGATTGGCGAGTTTTACAGTGTTGCATTGACAAATAATTATCAGCAGGCTGATACAGGAACGAAGATGATTCATCTTGGTAAGAACACAAAGAGCAGAATTGTATCGAAGGGAATTTCTGCGGGACACAGTCAGAACAGTTACCGCGGACTCGTGAAAGTCGGTAAAGATGCTGACGGTGCGAGAAACTTTTCACAGTGCGACAGTTTGCTAATGGGAGACAGGTGCGGTGCCCATACATTTCCTTACTTTGACATAAAGAATAAAGAAGCGATAGTTGAACACGAAGCAACTACTTCAAAGATTGGAGAGGACATTTTGTTCTATTGCAGTCAGAGAGGAATTTCGCAGGAAGATGCAGTTGCGCTGATAGTGAACGGATATGCGAAGGAAGTATTGAATCAGTTACCGATGGAGTTTGCGGTAGAGGCACAGAAACTTCTGGCGATATCGCTGGAAGGAAGCGTGGGATAGAGCAATTTTAAATTTAAAATTGTAAATTTGAAATTTAAAACATAGAAGTATAAATTATTATGTTATTGATAAAAAGATAAAGATTGCACCACAGAGCACACAGAGAAGGCACAGAGGACACAGAGAAGAGATTTTTTCAGGCTAAGATCAAGAGATATAAAAAGGAAACACAGATGGAAGTTCAAAGTTTAAGAACAAGAAATTAAAGCGAAAAATTTAAAAATCAAGAAATAATATAATATGTTATCAATAAAAGGATTAAAGGCAAGAATAGACGACAAAGATATTTTAAAGGGAATAGACCTTGAAGTAAAGGCAGGTGAAGTTCACGCGATTATGGGACCTAACGGCTCGGGAAAGTCAACACTGGCTTCGGTTTTAGCGGGCAAGGAAGGATACGAAGTTACGGGTGGAGAGGTCACTTATTTCGGTAAGAACCTTTTTGATTTAGCCGCTGAAGACAGGGCAAGAGAAGGAATATTTCTTGCATTCCAGTATCCTATTGAGATACCAGGAGTGTCGACAACTAATTTTATGAAGACTGCCATAAATGAGGCAAGAAAGTACAAAGGACTTGAGCCTATGAAGGCCGGTGAGTTTATGAAAAGATTAAGGGATAAAGCTGCGCTGGTTGAACTTGACGTTGAAATGACGAAGAGATATGTGAACGTAGGATTTTCCGGCGGAGAGAAAAAACGTAATGAGATATTTCAGATGGCAATGCTTGAGCCGAAGCTCGGAATACTTGACGAGACTGATTCAGGATTGGACATTGATGCTTTAAGAATCGTAGCAAACGGAGTAAATAAATTACGCAGTAAGGATAATGCATTTGTCGTGATTACTCACTACCAGAGATTACTGGATTATATAGTACCGGACTTTGTACATGTATTGTACAACGGAAAGATTGTAAAGTCAGGCGACAAGAGTCTGGCATACCAGCTTGAAGAAGAAGGATACGACTGGATTAAAGAGGAAAGCGTGGTTGGATAGATGGGACTGAAGAATGTTTTAAATACAGTTACGAAATCCGACTCAAAGGTACTTGAAAGCAAGCGCGCATCGGCTGTTTCAGAGTTTGAAAGAATAGGGTTTCCGACGAAGAAGAATGAAGAATGGAGATTTACAAACGTAACGCCTATAGTGAATACAGATTTTACCGTAAAGAAAACCGGTGCAAAGAATAACCTAATAGAAAAACTTGCAGAGTATAAGTTCGATGCAAACATCGTGGTTATATATAATGGAAATTATTCACCAGAACTTTCAAAAATAACAGAAGAAAGCAATAAAGTATTCATAGGAAGTTTTGCAGAGGCCTACAGTAAGGGATTTGATAAGGCGTTCGAAGAACACTTTGGAAAATATGCAAGTGACAAGGTTGACGGTTTTACTGCTTTGAACACATCGATGATTAACAGCGGACTTTTTGTTTACGTATCGAAAGGGGCTTCACTTAAGAAATCTGTTATGGTAATAAACTTTATAGAGGATTCAGACACTGAGATATTTGCAAACCACAGAAATCTTATAGTAGTTGAAGAAGGCGGGAACGCCGAAGTCAGTGAAGTATATTATGCAAACGGAAAGAAGGCAAGTTTCTCGAACGTTGTAACAGAAGTATTTATAGGGGAGAATGCAGAACTGCATCACAATAAAGTACAGAACGAAGGAGACAATGCATATCACGTTGGAACGACACAGGTTGAGCAGAAGAATCACAGCAGACTTTATTCATCAACAATATCATGGGGCGGAAGTTTATTAAGAAATAATTTAAACTCAGTGATAAACGGAGAAGGAATTGACTGTTACTTCAGAGGGTTTTATCTGACGAAGGGAGAGCAGATTATCGACAACCACACACTCGCAGACCATGCGAAACCGAACAGCCACAGTAATGAATTTTACAAAGGAATATTAGACGATAAAGGAACGGGAATATTCAACGGTAAGATAATGGTAAGACAGGACGCACAGAAAACTAATGCATATCAGACTAACAAGAACGTGCTGCTTACTAACGAGGCAACGATAAACTCAAAGCCGCAGTTAGAGATATTTGCAGATGACGTGAAATGCAGTCACGGTGCGACGACAGGGCAGATTAATCCCGACGAGATATTTTATCTGAGGGCAAGGGGGATTTCGGAATATGAAGCAAAGAAACTTCTGCTTTCGGCTTATGCACACGAGATAATAGATGAAGTGAAGAATGAGGAACTGAGGAGTTTGCTTGTGAAGACACTGGAGAAGAAACTGGGGTAGAGCTTTTTCTTTGGTAGGTTCACAGAGAACAATGAGGAGTCACAGAGTTCACAGAGGGTTTTCAGGGAAAAAGAGAAGAGCAGACACGAATTAACACGAATTGCACTAATATATAAAAAGGATTTTTAGGGAAAGGGATTTGATTGTAATTGTGCGTCCCCAAGCTGGAGCTTGGGATCGAGGGTCTGGTGTTGAAGTATTATTTTGGGTTTGAGCAGAAATTAAATATCCGGATTAAATATTTGACTAAAAGAAAATGGTAAATGTAGCGATATTTGTAAGATATAACATATGACAGACGTTGATAAAATAAGGGCGGACTTTCCGATACTGAACAGGAAGATATACGGCAAAGACCTTATCTATCTTGACAATGCGGCGACAACACAAAAGCCGCAGGTTGTGATAGATTCGATTGCAAAGTATTATTCAGAACTCAACAGCAATGTACAC
>CAIUQV010000187.1 GCA_903901375.1 uncultured Ignavibacteriota bacterium | reverse complement strand
GTCGTAAGAAAAAGTAAGTTCAGAATAGTTGTAAAATTCGCTAAAGCTGTTAACAGCCTCCTTTCTTTGAAATACTTCTGGAAAATCTTTTCTGAAGAAACTATAGATTTAAAGAAAAGTGCTTTTAATAAAATGGTGAAAAAGAATTATTCTAGAATTTCCGATACTACTGTTCTCGATACTGCTTATATGGTTCCGTCTTTTGGATTCAATGCCGATGCTTCTGAAGTTGCTATCACTGATACCGCTATTACTGTTGATATTGACCCGCTTGGCACACTTACTGGTATTGACCTTAACGTTGAAACGCAGGTTGATGTCCAGTGTGTGGTTTGTCTAACGGCTCCTGTGGCTCCCGATGAAAAACCGGTTTCTTTCTTTTCCGGTATGTCTGGTAAAATCACTCTCAGTCTAACGAACCCGCTCACTTTCAGCATTCCGCTCGTTGACTCTCAGTCCGGTCTTATCAATGCATATTCAGGTAAGAAAGTATTCCTCGCTCTCGTTACGTATGATGCAAACGGTATTCCTGTTAAATATTCAAACACCTTCATCTATGTTTGATTTATCTATATCAAAATGGATAAAATTCTCACAGTCCCTTTTCGGGACTGTGAGTCTTATTAATTGTCGTTCAAACCTCTGTAGCTTCGACATTCTTGTCGGAGTTTGGGTGTGCGAACGGCGGGGTGGGTCACTGCGGAGCAGGGGGGTGGGTTCCTTCCCGCTCTTTGCCTGGAAAATCTCTGTGTGCTCTGTGTACTCAGTGGTGAATCGCTCTTTTTTATCTGTCATCCCCGAATGTTCTTGGCGGGGATCTCACTCTTTTTTAAACCAACAACTAACAACTAAAAACTAAACCCTAAACAAAAATGGCACATATATTAAACTCTACATTCGGAAAAATTAGCGGTAAAATCGGTGACTGCGTCATCCGCAACATAAACGGCAAATCATTTGCCAGTAGGCGGCCTTTGAATTACAAAGCACCAAATGACCCTCAGTCTGTCGCTCGCAGAAATAAATTCGGCATCACTACAAAATTCAGTAGCTGTCTCACAAAAAACCCTTTCCTGAAAGAACTTTGGCTTAATTATAATGATGATGGCAAAGGTACCGCTTTCAATAAAATTACTAAACACTTATATCGCTACATCGCTGACGGCGATATTGGGCATGACCCAAAAATATATCCGGGATTTTCTGGCTTACCGGTATTCCTGAAAA
Source organism: uncultured Ignavibacteriota bacterium (assembly GCA_903901375.1). GTDB lineage: Bacteria > Bacteroidota > Ignavibacteria > Tepidaquicellales > Tepidaquicellaceae > CAIKZJ01. The sequence continues at coordinate 282 of CAIUQV010000187.1, read as the reverse complement.
ATGTTTCTTTCACTAATGATTCCCTGTCCGTCGAAATCAATTCTATCCCTGAAGACGAAAAGCAGAATTATCAGTGTATGCAATCCGGTGCTCTTCTCCAGATGGCAGCTTTCATCAAAAGCGATGACCCTTATTACGAAGCAAGAGAACAATCTTTCTTCCTGAACCTCTCATCCGAAAACTGTAATCTCACACTCTCTAAGCCTATGTCCCTCTCCTGCAAACTAAATGACATGCATAATTCCTATCTCTCTCAATATTCCCGTCACCGCCTCTTCATCC
>CAIUQV010000186.1 GCA_903901375.1 uncultured Ignavibacteriota bacterium | reverse complement strand
TTTGCGTAGAAGCTTTCGAATTCAGTTTTATTAATAATTGTTCCGGTTGGATTGTTTGGATTGCAGAGATAAATGATTTTTGTGTTTTTATTTATCTTTGAAAGAATTGCTTCCAAATCAAATTTATATGTTTCCCTTGACATCGGAACGTAGTGAGTGACATTGTTTCTGCCCATAGCAAGAACCTGAAAACCGATGAACGTAGCTTCTGAAGTAATAATCTCGTCACCGTCGCAAAGGAAGCAGCGGAGAATATTTGCCATAATGCTTTCGCTTCCGCTTCCTACGGCAATATTTTTAACGGGCACTTTGAACTTCGCGGATAGCTTCTCACGTAAGTCAATAGCGCCAACATCGGGGTAACGGTTTATTTCATTACAAACCCTGTTCTGCGCCTCAACAGCAAGCGGCGAAGGCCCGAGCGGGTTTTCGTTTGAAGCAATTTTATGTATTTCAGAAATTCCGAATTCTCTTTGCAGCTCTTCAATAGACTTACCCGGCACATAAGGTTTCAGGTTTTTTATAAAATCAGGAGTTTTGAACATATATTAAATTTAATTTTAACTTAAAATTAGTGTTTATTAAGTATTTAAAAAATGATATTTTTCAGTTATTAATAAATTGTAAAATTTGAAATAAATATTTAATTTCAGATAACTCAAATTAAAAGACTAAATGGCAGACGATTACAAAGGCATTAAAACATTTGACCAGAAGGAATGGATAAAGGAAAATCTTTCATACAAGAAAGACAGCGGAAGCTGGGCCTGGATTTTCCACAGAGTTTCGGGGCTTGCTCTGATAGGCTATCTGTTCTTACACATTTATTCATTAAGCACTTTAACTCAGGGACGCGAAGTTTTTGAGAAAAAGATGCAGTCATTTTTATCACCTCCATTCCTTGCGATGGAATGGTTCTTGTTTATTATTGTGCTTTTTCATTCACTAAACGGTGTCAGAATCGTTTTAGTTGACTGGGCAGACGGTGCAAAGTACCACAAATCACTTTACAGGTTTTCGTGGATAATAGGAATAATACTATTCCTATTAATGGGATACATAATGTTCTCTCACGAAATCTTAAAATTCTTTGGAAAATAAAATTTATTAAATATGTTTAAATTACAGTCTACAAAAAATTCAGGTGCCAACAGCTGGGTAATGCAGAGAATTTCCGGTATTGCACTTGTGGTTCTTATGATAGGACATTATATACTGATGCACTATCATCCAGATTCAGGTCATACGTATGATGCAGTGCTTGGAAGAATGCAGTATTCCTGGTACAGGATTATAGACCTGACATTTTTATCTCTTGGAATGTATCACGGTTTAAACGGTATCTGGGGCATATTCAGAGATTATCAGATGAAAACCTGGCTAAAGATAAGTGTGGTGAGTGCACTTGTGATATTCGGAATAGCCTTTACTGTTTGGGGATATAGCATTATTTTCTCCATACCATATATTAAGACTTTATAGTTAAATTGTATTAAATTTAGGAATAAAATTTATTATATTAATCAAACTAAATTAAAGGAAAACAAATGGAGAAATTTACCAAATTGCAAGAGACCCTAGACGGGATGAAAGTAGACTTAGAAAAATTCTACGAAAAGAACCAGAATGCAGCAGGAACAAGGTTAAGAAAAGAATTAAACAACCTCAGAAAACTTGCCGCCGAAATTAGAAAAGAAATTCAGGATATCAGGATTGCAAGAAAAGCGGGTGCTTAATACCTTTTTTAAAGGTGGTAAACATCTTATGATTTTAAAGTGGGCGTAATTCGAGCCCACTTTTTTAATATTTAAAATGGAGATACGTTTAAAAAGTGCAGAAATCAAATATTCGAAATTTTTGTATCATTGCTCATATAGACCACGGTAAATCTACTTTAGCCGACAGATTACTGGAATACACAGGGACAGTTGAAAGCAGAAATATGACAAAACAGGTCCTTGATGATATGGATTTAGAACAGGAACGCGGTATTACGATTAAACTTCACGCTATACAGATGGCTTATACCGCAAAAGACGGTGAAGTTTATAATTTAAATTTAATTGACACTCCCGGACACGTGGACTTTTCATACGAAGTTTCACGTTCGCTTGCTGCCTGCGAAGGTGCATTGCTGATTGTTGATGCTACACAGGGAATTGAAGCACAAACAATAAGCAATTTATATCTGGCAATTGATAATGGACTGGAAATAATACCTGTTATTAACAAAATTGACCTTCCAAGTGCAATGATTGAAGAAACGAAGGACCAGATTATTGAATTAATCGGAGGTAAACGTGAGGACATTGTTTGCGTTAGTGCAAAAGTGGGCACAGGTACAGAAGATGTTCTCGAGAAAATAATCGAGAAGATTCCTCCGCCTGCTATTATGGAAAATAAACCTCTCAGAGCTTTAATATTCGATTCAATTTTTGACATATACAGGGGTGTGATAGTATACCTCAGGGTTTTTGACGGAGAACTGAAAGAAGGAGATAAAATTGAGTTCTTTGTTAATGGAAAGAAGTTTGAGGCAGAAGAAGTTGGTGTGCTGAAAATGGAAAAGAAAAGAACAGGAATACTTAAATCAGGCGATGTTGGTTATTTAATAGCTAATATAAAGGATGTTAATGATTCGAAGGTTGGTGATACAATCATCAACACAAATGACAGAGCTCTTGAACCGATTCCAGGTTTCAAAGAAGTTAAACCTATGGTATTCAGTGGAATATATCCCATTGCCACGAATGATTTTGAGACTTTAAGAGATGCACT
>CAIUQV010000185.1 GCA_903901375.1 uncultured Ignavibacteriota bacterium | reverse complement strand
ATATTTTTGGATGGAGTGGAGATATATGGCAAAATCGGGAGAAAAAATAGTAATATAAGTAAGAGGTGACAAAGTATCAGAGTAACAGAGTGACAAGGTGAGGAAGTGAGGAGATATTGAATAAACGAAACCTTTAGTTTAATTTTCCGTCTAAATTAGTATTGTCCAATTAAATAAATTACATTTTCAGATGAATTACATATTAACTGCATTTTTTAGTTTACTTTTCATAACGAATTATACATTTTCACAGGGTACAAAAGGAAACGGGAATATTATCAAGAAAGATATTTCTGTGAGTAGTGTTTATGTGATAAGCAACATTTCACAAGCAAATATATTTGTAACACAATCGGAATGCGAAAATCTGACAGTAGAAACGGATGAAAATATTCTGCAATATTTCGAGTATAAAGGTAAAGATGGTATAGAAATTTATTTAAGAGGCAGCGGTATATCCCCTACTAAGTTTAATGTGTACATAAAGGTAAAAGACTTAAGAAAGATTGAGAACACTGGTTCAGGCAACATCGCATCAACGAATACTATATCCGGAAAATCATTTAAGTTAGAGCAGACAGGATCGGGAAATGTGGAATTGACTTTAAATGCGAAAGAATTTAAGGCGGAAGTAACCGGGTCGGGCAATTCGCAAATAAAGACGGATGCCGAATTCTGCGATGTGGAACATACCGGTTCAGGAAATATTTTAATCAAGAATGATAATGAAAAAGCCAGCACAAAAATTGAGAATACCGGTTCGGGCAATACTGATTCAGAGATAAAGGGTGTGAACTTTGCATTAACAAATTCAGGTTCAGGGAACGGGAAGATTTCCGGAAATGTCACTAATTTCAAACTTGAGAATAATGGTTCAGGTGATATAGAGGGAGGTTTATTTCAAACAGAAAACTGCACTGTGGAATTATCGGGTTCGGGTGATGCAGAATTTAAGTGTAATAAAGAAGCCATAATAGAATTAAATGGTTCAGGAGATTTGAGGTTAAAAGGCGAATACAAGATTAAAAGTATTGAAATGAATGGTTCCGGAAAGTTAGTAAAGTGATGCAAATTCAAAATTGAGAAATTGAAATGAATAAAATGTAAATGAACAAGAAGCCAGCATATATTAGCAACAGATTTAATTTTGAAACTGCGGTAGGTTCCAGTATTATAGATGAATTACCATTATGGTCAGCTCCGTTCGGGATAGAACTTTTAAATCAGATAGAGTTTAAAAGTAACTTAAAAGTGCTTGATATTGGGTTTGGTACAGGTTTTCCGCTGATTGAAATAGGACAAAGACTGGGAGCATCATCAACCGTTTACGGCATTGACCCGTGGGGTCCTTCGCATACAAGGACAATGCAGAAGATTAAATTCTATGGCTTAAAGAATATCAAACTAATTAAAGGGATAGCTGAGAATATTCCGTTAAAGAACAAATCTATTGATTTGATTGTATCGAATAACGGAGTGAATAATGTTTCGGATATGAATAGAGTTTTTTCGGAGTGCAGCAGAATAAGCAAGTCAGGAGCACAATTTTTAATATCAGTTAACTTAAACAGGACAATGTTTGAGTTTTATGATATAATGAAGGAAGTACTGAACGGATACAGATTGATTGAAGAACTGAAGAATGTAGATATGCATATTTATGAGAAAAGAAAACCAGTTTCAGAAATAAAATCTCTTTTCATCAATAACGGTTTTGAGATAGTGAAGATAACACGGAAGAGTTTTAAGATGAAGTTCAAGGACGGAGATACATTTTTCAATCACTCTTTAATAAAGATAGGTTTTCTTTCAGGATGGGAAAAATTACTGGATAATAAACACAGGGAAAAAGTTTTTAAAGAAATAAGAAAGCGTATGAACAGGACTGCTAAGAAATCCGGATATATCGAAATGACAATACCTTACATTGTTATTAGCGCCAGGAAAAGATAGCGGTAAATTATTTTCTGCTTCCGGGTTTGTAGACTGGGATAGCAGATAACCAATCCGGGGTATCGGATTCGGGAAATTTTACAACATCAAATTTTGCAAGAGAGGTTTGTTTACAGTTAAAATCAACTGTTCCGTTTGACCTATCGATTATAAATCCGACGCCTGCGAGTTCACATTCATGATTTTTGACTATTTCTATAAGTTCGAATACGCTTCCTCCCGTTGTGACAACATCTTCGACACAAAGGACACGTAAACCCT
>CAIUQV010000184.1 GCA_903901375.1 uncultured Ignavibacteriota bacterium | reverse complement strand
TTCGAAAGTGGAATAGCTATGATGTTAGTGAATATTCCTGAAAAAGATACTTTTTCAAAATATTTAATCGTTATCGGTAATACTCCTATCTGTGCTGCTATTGAAGTCAGCAGTGTTATATATCCGTAATAAAATATCTTTCTCCAGTCTTTTACCCAATCATCAAATTTTTTACCTGCAAATGTATTTATTCTGTCGAAAATTATTACGATTGAGATTACTGCACTGTACGATAATATAAACCCTGCATCAAACAGCTGCCTGGCATCGAATAACAATATTACTAAAGCAGAAAAACCAATAACATTCAGAAAGTTTATTTTTCTCTGAACTCTGTAATTTAATATCATTAAAGAGCCCATAATCACTGCTCTCACTATCGATGCTGCCGCTCCCGTGAAAAAACAATAGAATATAAGAGCAGTTATTATTAGATAAATTTTAATGTTTAATGGAATTCTAAGTAGTGAAAATGTAATCGTCAGAAAAATAATTATGTATGCTACGTTTAGACCTGAAACTGCTATCAGGTGCATAACTCCCGCTTTCACAAAATCTTCTTTCAGCTCTTTGGAAAAATCTGCTCTGTAACCGGTCACAAGACCATTCAGGAATGCTCCCTCATCTCCTCCAATATTTTCCTTTATATTCTGAATCGCATACTTCCTGGCAGGATATACTATGTTCTGTTCAAAATAATTAAGATTATTCCTGGAAAGAATCTCTACATCACTGTTAAAATATACTTTAAATATTTTAACCACATCATTTAAAGCGAGATAGTTCCTGTAATTGAAATCTCCCGGATTTGTTTCATCTGGCGCATCTTTTAAATCACCATACATTATCACTCTGTCGCCCGCTTCAAGCTCCGGCACTGTATCTCTCTCACTTGTCTCTTTCGTCTGTTTTAAGATTACTAATACCTTACCGCTGATTGAAAGAGTATCATTCGCAGTTACTATAGTTTCTGCATTTACAGTATATCGTACTCTGTTGTTTGAATATTCGGGAAGATTGTCTATTACTCCTGATAAATATACATCAGAAATATTATTCCTCAGATAATATGCGGAATTTGTATCCGTAGAATTGAAATCAATCTGGCTTTTAATAATCCCTGCTGATATTATTATCACAGAAATTAATGCAATACTTAAAAATGATGTTTTATCTTTTGTGAAAATGTACACGGCAATCATCAGGCAGGTTATTATCAAAGGTACGTAAAAAGGTAATACCGTGTACCTTCCTGTAAATATACCTATAGCCAGTAATATTACTGTTTTTAATGCCGGTGCAGTTTCAAGCTTTTGCATTTTTTGATTGAGATACCTGAACTTTCAATTATTCCATACACTTTTCAAGTCATTTTCAAATCATGTATATACTTAAATATTTAAGTTGTTTATTAGAAAATCCATTATTAATTTTATTTAATACTTTAAATTATACTATTACTATGAGTACTAAATTCTTGTACTTGCTCCCGATATTCGTAATATTTTTATTCATTGTATCCTGTAATAAATCAGATACTCCATTATCTCCTCAATCCGAAGGGACTGGCGCTTTGAGAATTAAAGTACATCCACGTACTGAGTTATCCGATATAAACAGTACCGATACTCTGGATTATTCAGGATTCCTGATAAACGTCTTAGGTACTCCATATTCAGTTACTACAGATACAAGCGGTATTTTGTTTCTTATTGGCCTTCCTGTTGACAATTATGATATTATTTTTAACAAATCGGGATATTCGGAGTACAGGCTTGTTAAAGCTGCTGTTACTTTAGGTGATACCGCTGATTATCCTGTCTATATGTATAAACTTACTTCTGCCGGAATATCGAATACAACTTATTCTCTTACGACATCACAGTTAGTTTTTAACTATGACCTTAACGTGAATATACTCAGGCAGTATTATATCCGGCTGTTCTTCTCTAAGGATTCTACTGTCGGCTCTCCATTGGAAAACTATACTTTTACGGAATATGAACTTCTGCTTTATGTCTTTGACCCTTTTTCAATCAGAAATCATCAAGTTGACCTTGTAACTCTTAAAGCTAATGGTTTTGCTTCAGGACAAAGAGTGTATTTCTATGCAAATGTAGGATATAAAAATCAGTATTATGTAGATGCCATCACTGGGCGAAGAATTTATAATTCGCTGAGCTCATTTCCTTCGCCTCGTTACAGTTTTATATTACCATAGAAAAGCTTTTTGGACACTGAATGTGCATTCAAAATTATCTTTAATTTTAAGTTTATTTTGGATAATTTAATGCATTATTAGAAAATATCTTTCCCTTAAATCAACAAAATAATTTGATATGAGTGATAACACAAAAACACCGGCAAAAAAGCCTCGCAAAGTAAAAGGTAAAACAATTGTAGACATTCAGAAATGCAAAGGATGTGAACTTTGCACCGTCGCATGCAGTGAGGGCGGAATTGAAATGTCAAAGGGTATTAACAATTATGGCTACAGATATGCCGTTATTGTCGATGACTTATGCACTGGTTGTACTAACTGTGCGGTTGTTTGTCCTGATGCTGCAATTACAATTTACAGAACCTCCGGAAAGAAAAAGGAAAAGGTTGCAACTATTTCAAACGTAAAAGAAGATACAAGAATAGTCCTTGACAATCCTTCTATGGACGACCTGAAAAAGATGGATTATCTTTAATTAAATAATTTAAAAAACTGATTTTATCAGAGGAATAAAATAATTATATGGAAGAAAAAGAAGATATCAGATTAATGAAAGGAAATGAGGCTATGGCGGAAGCGGCTATTCAGGCCGGTATGGATGCTTATTTCGGCTATCCAATCACACCACAGTCAGAAGTCCTTGAATACTTAACAAGAGAATTACCACACAGAAAACATGGTATCGCGCTTCAGGCAGAAAGTGAAGTCGCTTCGATTAATATGGTTTATGGAGCAGCAGGAGCCGGAGCAAGAGTATGGACATCGTCATCTTCACCGGGCTGGTCTCTTATGCAGGAAGGCGTTTCGTACATCGCATCTGCACAGTTGCCTTGCCTTCTCGTTAACGTCAACCGTGGCGGTCCGGGACTCGGAACTATTCAGCCCTCGCAGGGAGATTATTTCCAGGCAACTAAAGGTGGTGGCCATGGTGATTATAGGCTTATTGTTTTAGCTCCTAATTCAGTTCAGGAAATGGCTGACTTTGTTTACCTCGGTTTTGAACTTGCAGATAAATACAGAACCCCTGTGCTTATGCTTTCAGACGGTGCTATTGGGCAGATGATGGAAAAAGTTGTTTTCAAAAATAAAGAACTTCCAAGAATTCCTAAGCCATGGGCTGCCACAGGTAAAACTGCCGATAGAGAAAGAAATATTATTACATCACTCTTCATTCAGCCTGAGAAAATGGAACAGGTAAACCTGACGTTAATGGCAAAGTATGCTGAAATTGAAAAGAATGAAATTCGTTATGAAGAAATTATGACTGACGATGCAGAATACCTTTTAGTTGCTTATGGTCTATCTGCAAGAATAAGCCACAAAGTTGTTCAGCTTGCCAGGGAAAAAGGAATTAAGTTAGGACTTTTAAGACCTATTACTCTATGGCCATTCCCGTCTGAGGCTATTTTGAAATTAGCTGATAAAGTTAAAGGCATTCTTACTGTTGAGCTGAATGCCGGTCAGATGATTGAAGATGTAAGACTTGCTGTAAACGGTAAGATAAAAGTAGGACACTATGGAAGAATGGGTGGTATCATTCCTAGTCCGGAAGAAGTGGAAGAGAAATTTGAGGAATTCATTAAAACTCTTTAGAATTAAATCAGAAAATTTTAATCTTATATTATGGAAAATTACGAAATAATACATCCACAGTGCATACAGGACGGCGATGATACTTATGACCTGGTTTATGATAAAACTGCGGTTATGACTGATACACGTTTGCATTACTGTCCGGGATGTGGTCATGGTACAGCTCATAAAATTATAGCGGAGGTAATCGAAGAACTTGGAATTACCGAAGATGTTATTGGTGTTGCACCTGTTGGTTGTTCTGTATTTGCGTACGACTACGTGAATATCGACTGGCAGGAAGCTGCTCATGGTAGGGCAACTGCAGCAGCAACTGGAATCAAAAGATGTCTTCCGCATAAATACGTTTTCTCGTATCAGGGTGACGGTGACTTAGC
>CAIUQV010000183.1 GCA_903901375.1 uncultured Ignavibacteriota bacterium | reverse complement strand
TTCCATTGTTCCGCTTTCACCGAATGTATCTTCAACTGCAACATAGTCCATCTGAGTAGGACGATGAAGGGAAAGAACTTCTGCAACAGCACCGTAGAGACCGCTCTGCTTCTGGTGGTCTTCGCAGGTAATAACAAGGTTCGTTTCTTCAGCTGCTTTAACGAGTGCTTCAGCGTCAATAGGTTTAATAGTATGAATATTAATCACCTTAGCACTGATTCCGTCTTTGGCGAGTACCTCTGATGCTTTCAGAGCTTCCCAGACGAGCAAACCGCTGGCTACAAGAGTGACATCTTTTCCTTCCCTGAGAATCTGTGCTTTTCCGATTTCATATTCTTCATTTGCATCAGTAAAGTTTGGAGTTTTATCCCTGTAGAACCTTACGTAGAAAGGTCCTTTTGTTTCCACACATTTCAGAATTGCTTTGTAAGTCTGATTGTAATCGCATGGAGTGAGAACTGTCATATGCGGCAGAAGTCTCATCAGTCCAACATCCTCAAGCGACTGGTGAGTTGCACCGTCAGGACCGACGGAAATACCACAGTGCGAAGCACATATCTTTACGTTCATTTCGCTGTATGCAACAGACTGGCGAATCTGGTCGAATGGACGCCCTGCTGCAAATTCACCGTAAGCGGACGCAATTGGAATCTTACCGGCAACTGCAAGTCCCGCCGCAGTACCAATCATATCCTGTTCGGCAATACCGACAGAGAAGAACCTGTCCGGAAATGCATCGCGAAAAACGTTTGTCTTTACAGAACCTGAGACATCACCGCCAAGAACGACAACATCCGGGTTTTCAGAACCGAGTTTGATAAGTGCATCGGCAAAAGCCTGACGCGTTTCTTTCAGTTCAGGATTATCAAAGTTAAATTTCATTTTATTCGTTTAGTTTATATTAATAAAATTATAAAAAAGCTGTATATTTTAAAGTCATTTACAACATTACTATAACGTTTAATTATTTAAAATAAATCCTTATATTTTAATCTGTTTAGTTATTCAAAGGATTATAAATTTAAATTTTAGAGCTATACTATAAATCATCAATGTTCAAATATATTTTATACATTAAGAAAGAAACATATTTAATATGAGCCCCAGAAAAACAACAGTTGCAGAATCCAATTTGTTCAATCTTGAATTCATTTTTAATAACGTTACTGACCTGATATTCCTCGTAAGGATAGAGGGTAAAGACAAGTACAGGTTTGAATCGGTAAACAAGTCTTACCTTCAGGTAACGAAAATGAATAAGAAAGATATAATCAACAAGACTTTTGAGGAGGTTTTATCTCCGGGTGTTTTCAAAACCGTGAAGAAGACATACGAAACGATACTGAAAACGGGTAAACCCGTGATTCAGGAAGAACACTGGACGGACATCAGAGCAAAGAACCTTTACGTAGAAGTAAAGCTTTCACCCGTGTCTATCAATTCAAAGGAGATAACACACATACTCGGGTCCGCAAGAGATATAACTGAAAGAAAGAAACGCGAAGGAATAGAGCAGGGATACAAGGTTTTGCTGGATGCAGTTTCAGAGGCAATCTACATACTTGATAAAAACGGAAAGTTTCTCGATGTGAATAATGGTGCATTGAAAATGTACGGATACAAGAAAGAAGATTTCTACGGAAAAACTCCTGCTTTTTTATCTGCACCAGATAAAAACGACCTTGATAAAACGATTGCAGACGTAGGGAAAGCTTTTGCAGGCGAGACGGTGATATTTGACTGGTGGGGCAGAAGAAAGAACGGAGATATCTTTCCGAAGGAAGTTATACTGAACAAAACAAATTATCACGGACAGGATGCGGTGATTGCGACTGCACGAGACATTTCCGACAGGTATGAATACGAAGAAAAGCAGAAGAGATATACTGCTGAGCTTAAAGAGCTGAATGACGCAAAGGACAAATTCTTTTCTATAATAGCACACGATTTAAGGAGTCCTTTTAACGGATTACTCGGCTTTTCTAAAGTACTTTCGGATGAATACGAAGATCTTAGCAATGATGAGGTAAAAGAGTACATTTCTTATGTTCACAGTTCAGCGAAAACTGTATTTAATTTAATTGAGAATCTGCTGCAATGGTCGAGGATTCAGACCGGAAGAATGGAATTCCAGCCCATAAATATTGACCTTCATGAACTGGTATTTAAAATTGTGAATCTGTTTACGCCTGTAGCAATTGAAAAGCATATCACACTAAGAAATCAGGTGCCTTTGAATGCAGTAATGAAAGCAGACCAGAATATGCTTAACTCTATTGTACAGAATCTTACGGCAAATGCGCTTAAATTTACTAACAGC
>CAIUQV010000182.1 GCA_903901375.1 uncultured Ignavibacteriota bacterium | reverse complement strand
TAAGATACACATAAGTATCGCTGTGCGGCTCTTTTGGTGCAGTCTGTGCATAAAGAGGCATATTGAATGCTGCTAATGCCAGTAAAATTAATGTATAAACTTTTTTATTCATATTAAAATTGTTTAATCTTTTAACGGGAGATTCCTTTGTTCTTCGATAAAATTCTTATCTATTTTATAAACCCACAAAACCATAACAACAAACGAAACAAAGAACAGAATCATAGTAGCGATTGCAAAAATTTCAAGCCATTCGATATTTACAAAGAATTTACTAAACATATTATTTTGTTATCTGAGTTTTTGGGTCTATGTTTTTAATATCCGTACCAAGTCTTTGAATGTAGGCAATAAGAGCAATGACTTCTTTATCGCTTGTAACGTCTATACCCTGTTTCTGCAAATCCTTAGCAATAAGGTCTGCCTGTTTCTGCAATTCATCATTGGCAATTTTTTCGAATCCTGCTTCATAAGGAACTCCAAGAGTTCTCATAGCATTTATCTTGCTTTCAGTATTTGAAATATTAAGTACCTGTTCTTTGAGCCAGGAATACCTTGGCATTAATGAACCCGGAGAAACGTTTGTCGGGTCGTCAAAATGCAAGTAATGCCAAAGGTTAGGATATTTCAAACCTTCCCTTAATAAATCAGGACCTGTACGTTTAGAACCCCATAGGAAAGGATGGTCGTAAACATATTCACCTGCTTTTGCGTATTCGCCGTAGCGTTCTGTTTCTGAACGGAACGGTCTTACGAGCTGAGAGTGACAGGAATTACAGGCTTCTCTAATGTATATATCCCTTCCCTGCAATTCAAGCGGAGAGTACGGCTTAACGCTTGAAATCGTAGGAATGTTTGATTTAATTAAGTAAGTTGGAATAATTTCAATAAGTCCGCCAATGGCAACAGCAATTACTGCTAAAATAATAAACTGTACAGGACGTCTTTCTATTAATCTGTGTTTCTTAAATATAGAATATCCTTTTACCGGTTCAAACTGAACAGTTTTATCTATTGGGGCTGCTTCGACGGTTTCTTCCGCGATAAAGCTTCCCTGCTTAATCGTCTTAATTAAATTATAAAGCATAACGATAAAACCTGTGTAGAAGAATAAACCACCGGTAATTCTAATCATATGCATAGTCTTAATCTGAAGCAGTGTCTCAAGGAAATTCGGATACTGAAGAACACCTTCGGGTGTGAACTGTTTCCACATCAATGCCTGAGTTAATCCTGACCAGTACATTGGGACTGCATAGAACAGAATACCGACAAAGCCAATCCAGAAATGGAAGTTAGCCATTTTCTTTGAGTAGAGCTGTGTGTTGAACATTTTCGGAATTAACCAGTACATAATACCGAATGTAAGGAATCCGTTCCAGCCGAGAGCACCTATATGCACGTGAGCAACAATCCAGTCTGTGAAGTGTGCGATAGCATTAACGTTTTTCAGTGAGAGCATAGGACCTTCGAATGTTGCCATACCATAAGCAGTGACGGCAACGACCATAAACTTGAGAATGACGTTATCTCTGACCTTATCCCAAGTGCCACGAAGAGTGAGC
>CAIUQV010000181.1 GCA_903901375.1 uncultured Ignavibacteriota bacterium | reverse complement strand
TCAATACAACCTCAATGCAACTATTTGCCGTACTGCTGACGTTTCTCAGCCGTTCTCGTGCCGTTCTTTATATACTCAATATATATTATGTCAATTCCTATAAGGTTTTTCCCATTTTTGTATTACTTTTTCATTATTTTATACATATTTTAAACAAATTTAATGCTTAATTTATAAATTTATGGCAATTCTCTATAGAACCGTCATTGGACGTATTCGCGGTAAAATTGGAAATACCGTCGTTCAAAGAAAATTTAATAAAAATGTAATTTCTCTTAGACCTGAACATTATATCACTAAATCCGAAAAGCTTAAAGAAAACAGAAAAGAATTTGCCGTCAAGGTTATGTTCGCTAAAGCTATTAACAAATCTATTTTCCTGGTTAAGTCTTGGGAACATTGTAATGTTAAATCCATTAGCGGTTACCATAATGCTATTAGTTTCAACTCAAAAAATATTAAACATGGTGTTCCGACTGAATATAATTCTATCACTCCTCCATCTCATGCTCGTCTCGATAGAGATAAAAGTATTTACTTAAAATCTTCTCAGTCTTTCCTCGGTAATAAAATATCATTTGAGTATTCATTTCAGATTCCGGATGAAGTTGACTTTACCCCGACATACGTTTTTGCAATGGTTATTGTTTTAATGTTCTCTGACGGCAAAGCCGATAAAATTACTACTATGACTTTTGATAAAGACGTGGATGTAGAGGAAAAATCTTCCGATGGTTTAAACAGATTGGATTTTGAATTTACTGATGAAGAAGTTGAATATATTAAGATGTATCGTCTGATGAGAGGATATGCCGCTTTCGTAAAACCGAACGAGGATTCAAAACTTACAGGATTTACAAATTCTGTTTTCTTCGAAGTAAATCTTAACGATTATTTCAATAAGAAATAATTATTTACTGAAGTTACGCAAATTGTTATAAATTATTTATTATTCCTTCGTTCTCAGAAAATTAATGTTTAATCTCTTATTCCGGGAAAATCCGTTTAATCTGTGAAAATTCGCGTTCTGTTCTATTCTTGAATCAGTGTAAATCATATCTGTTCCATTCTATTCTGTGTGCGGTTTTTCACAATCATGAAAAATCCTTCTTCTTCCCAATTCTCTTTATATATCACTATTTAAGTTTTATTTTTCATAAGATATAGTTAATTTTTAAAATGCTTAAAAAGTTAGGAATATTATCGTTAATTGTTGTTGCATTTGTGCTGATTTTCAACAGTATTCTAATGCCCTGGTACGTAAAACATTCGAACCTTGTCAAGGTGCCGAATGTTACTGGTATGAATTTTCTGGATGCTAAAAAAGTTCTGGAACAATCCGGTCTTGACGTGAAACAGGGAGATATCAGGTACGACGAATCGAAGCCAATAGGGCTTGTGATGGACCAGGCACCGGCAGTTGACGAAATGGTTAAGAACGGAAGACGTGTTTACCTTACTGTCTGCGGTGGCGAACAACTGATGGAAGTGCCCCGTTTAATCGGTAAAACTGAAAGGGATGCAAAATTTTCTCTTGTGCAGAGAAACCTGCAGGTAGGAGAGATTGTAAAGAAATTCACTACTGAACAACCTGAAGATTACGTTATTTCTCAGGTTATTCAGCCCGGCTCAAAAGTGAAAAAAGGTACTAAAGTTGATTTAATTGTGAGCAATGGTCAGCTTCTCGGAAGCATTATAGTTCCGGATGTTATGGGTAAAAAACTTGCAGACGCTAAGAAGCTGATTGAAGATAAGAAACTGAAAGTAGGGAAAATCACTTATCAGTCAAGCGATTTACCTGTAGGACAGGTGATTGACCAGTACCCGAAAAAGGATAAATCAGCTAAGGAAAATACTCCTGTTGATTTATTCATAGCAAAGAAGAAAACAGAATACGATAAAGCTTCTGAGGATATAGGCGATAATGACAGGGAACCAAAGGATAAAAAGAATCAGGATGAAAAAGATAAGAAGGAAAAGACTAAACCTGCAGATGAACAGCCAAAGGATAAGACCATCGACAAGACAAAGGATAAAGTGACTGATAAGTCTAAGGAAAAAATCCCTGATCATCCGAAGGAAAAAGCTCCGGACAAGACTAAGGAAAAGGTTCCTGATAAATCAAAAGAAAAGAATAATTAAGATAATTAATCTCAGACAAATGAAGAAAATATGTCCGTCAATACTTTCTGCTGATTTTGCAAAACTTGCAGATGAAATATCCGAAGTTGAAAAAGCAGGTGCCGATATCATTCATTGTGATATTATGGACGGGCATTTCGTTCCTAACATCACATTCGGTGCGGACGTTGTTTCTCACGTAAATACCATCACTGATCTACCTCTTGATGTTCACCTTATGATTGAGAATTCAGATAAGTACATCGATTCATTCGCAAAAGCCGGTGCAGATTATATTTCAGTTCATTACGAAAACAATAACCATCTACACAGGCTTGTTGATAAAATCAAATCACTCGGAGTTAAAGCAGGTGTTGTTCTGAATCCCGCAACTCCGGTATTATTGCTTAAGAATATAATAGGGAATCTCGACTTCGTACTGATTATGAGCGTCAATCCGGGTTTCGGCGGACAGAAGTTTATAGAAAATGCTGTTGATAAAGTTATAGAACTGAAGAAAATGATAAATGAGTTTAATCCCGATTGCCTGATAGAAATAGACGGCGGTATCGGATTGAACAATATCAAACTTGTATCCGATGCAGGCGTGGATATGTTTGTCTGCGGTGCTTCAGTCTTTAAATCGGTTGACAGGGTTGGTGTTATCAAAGAAATGAAAAGGCTTATCTCATAGATGAAGAGTGTATTCTTTAATACTGATGTACTCGATGCAGAAAAGAAACTGATGGAAAAGTACAGCATTCCTTCTATCGTTCTTATGGAAAATGCAGGTATGAAATCCGCAGAGATAATCTGGGACTATTTTATTAAAGAAAACTGCAGTCGTATAGTAATCCTCTCTGGTAAAGGTAACAATGCCGGAGACGGATATGTGATTGCAAGACATCTTTATTCAAAGAATATTGCCGATGATGTTTACGCTCCAATTCATATTTTCCAGTGCTATCCTTCGTCAGAATTAAAAGGTGATGCACTCGTGAATTACGGTATTGCTAAAGAACTCTTCAGAAGTGATTACTTCGAAATATTCGACGATGTAACAAGGCTTATAGATATATCTGAAATTGATAATGAGAAGATTCTTTTCGTGGATGCTGTATTCGGTATAGGTTTCAAAGGCAGGCTTGATGATAAAGTGAAGAATATATTTGCCGATATATCTCAGTTCGTGAATGATAAGTTTGTAATAGCAGTAGATGTACCTTCCGGATTGTATGATTATACAGATGCATCGGACTGCCTAAAAGCAGATGTTACGGTTTCAATGGGTGTAAAAAAATTCAGCACTCTGTTCTTTTCCGGTAAAGAAGTTTCAGGTGAAATAAAGATTGTTGACGTTGGTATTGCAAACTCAATGTTCGATGAATTTAACGGGAAAGAAATTCTGCTTGTTGAAAAGCAGGATACATTCTTCGACGAAATACAGAGGAATGTAAATTCTCACAAGTATAATAACGGAAAGCTTTTCATACTTGCAGGAAGCGAAGGATATACCGGAGCGGCATACCTTGCATCTCAATCTGCGTTGCGTGCAGGCTGCGGCTCTGTAATACTCGGTATTCCCGAAGGACTTATCGCAATTATGGAAGCGAAGACAACGGAAGTGATAACACTGCCGCTGAAATCGGATAAGTACCTGAACAACGAATCTTACGAAATGGTGCAGGAGAAAATAGAATGGGCTGATACTGTTCTTTTGGGACCTGGAATGGGAAGAGAAAGTGATACTATGTCCTTCGTCAGAAACCTCGTTAAGAAATACAACAAGAACTTTGTTATCGATGCAGACGGAATTTATGCATTCAGAGGACATCTTGATTTACTGAAGAAAGATAATTGTTCAGTAGTGCTGACTCCGCACTTCGGAGAGTTTGCAGGTCTGCTTGAAATTTCAACTGATGAATTAAAGAAAGATTTTTATAATATTGCAAAAGAGTTTGCTGAAAAGTACGATGTGGTTCTTGTCCTGAAAGGTTCACCTACAGTGATAACAAAAGGCAAGGAATTTTACGTAAACTCCTGCGGCAGGGAAAACCTTGCAACAATCGGCAGCGGTGATGTGCTCTCAGGTATCATTGCCTCTTTAACGGCTCAATCCGGAGATGCATTAAACAGCTGCATTTCGGGTGCATACCTGCACGGATACTGCGGCGACAGGCTTTACGCATTGTACGGGGACAGTGGAACGATAGCCGGTGATCTAATCGAACAGATTCCCGCAGCAAAGAATGAAATCATAAAAGATAATAAGACAAAACAATAAATGATAAATTTTAACGACTTAAAAGAAATTATTCCGATGATTATTATTGCAGTCTCTGCATTGATAACATTGCTGATGTCAGTATACGTCCGGAAGTCCGGAATGCCTGTGTATATGTTCACTGCTTTGTCAGTACTGGCAGCACTGGTCTTTTCGGGATTTAACGTAAACAGGGATGTTATTATCATCGGTGAAATGATAAGGATAAGTGCTTTTGCGAATGCGTTTGCTATGGTAGCATTGCTTTCTGTACTGATATCAGTGATAGCATCGAAAGATTACCTTGAAAAACTGGGAATAAACTACGG
This sequence comes from uncultured Ignavibacteriota bacterium, assembly GCA_903901375.1. Classification (GTDB taxonomy): domain Bacteria; phylum Bacteroidota; class Ignavibacteria; order Tepidaquicellales; family Tepidaquicellaceae; genus CAIKZJ01. The sequence goes on along the minus strand of CAIUQV010000181.1, from coordinate 10,827 downwards.
AGAATATTATTCGATAATGATGTTTGCATTGCTTGCAATGTTGATTATGATTTATGCAAACGATTTGCTTATGATATTCCTGGGTCTTGAAACAATGTCTGTATGCTTCTACGTCCTTACAGGTCTTTTAAGAAAAAGAGCGAAGTCCAATGAAAGTGCAATGAAGTATTTCCTGCTTGGAGCTTTTATGACGGGATTTCTGCTTTACGGTATGTCTTTGATTTATGGAGTGACCGGTTACACAAACATCACAAAGATTCTTACAAGTTTTGCTGCAATCAGAACACCTATATTCCTTACAGGAATTGCTCTGTTTATGATTGGCTTCTTCTTTAAGATTGGTATTTTCCCGTTCCAGATGTGGATACCCGATGTGTATGAAGGAGCACCAACTATCGTTTCAGGAATGATGTCAACTGCGGGAAAGATTGCAGCAGTAGGGACACTTTCGCCTGTAATCATTATGATGAACCTTGCTGAGTACAAAATACTGTTCTCGGTTCTTGCAACGCTTACGATGCTATACGGAAACATAGTCGCACTGTCGCAGACAAACATCAAACGACTGCTTGCATATTCTTCTGTTGCGAGTGCTGGTTATATACTCGTCGGTATTACTGCCATGGAAGATTTTTCAATGAAAGGAATCTCATTCTATCTTCTTGCATACGTCTTTATGCAGCTTGGAGCTTTTATAGTTGTATCTGTTTTTGAAACTTCTTCCGATGACGGAAACGACTTCAGGAATGTATCTTTTGACGATTACAAAGGTCTTGCTAAAAGAAGTCCTGTTCTTGCAGTTGCATTATCAGTCTTCCTGCTTTCGCTTGCAGGCATCCCGCCGTTTGCGGGTTTCTGGGGAAAGTATTATATTTTCTTTGCTGCTATCAAAGCAGATTTATTATGGCTTTCGGTAATTGCAATATTGCTTAGTGTGCTTTCAGTTTATTATTATCTTAAAGTTATAGTTTATATGTGGTTCAAAGACCACGATTCGGAAACGTCCATGGTTGCAATAAGACCGTTATCTTACGCAGCAATTATGATTTCTCTTGCAGGAACATTGTTATTCGGTCTGTATCCGGATTTGTTCTTCACTTTCTTTAAGTTTTTAATGAAATAAGATGTTTATATTACTCTTATTAAATCTTCTTCTGTTTAATTCAGACAGTATTCTTGTTAAGACTGCTGAAACAGGAGAGTTTCTTAATGCTGTCTCAACAACTTCAGACGGCAAGGGTAATATATATGTGCTTGATGCAGTCAGGAATGAGATAATTAAATACGATGATAACCTGAAAGAAGTAAAACGTGCCGGTAAAAAGGGCTGGGCGGTCGGTGAATTCGATTCACCTACTTCGATTGACGGATCTTCCGGTCTTGAATTAAGCGTGTGCGACGGGAAGAACTACCGGATTCAACGTTTTGACCTTAACCTCAGCTATACAACAACAATATTCCCTTATTACGAAACTTATCCCGAAAATTTCAGGTATCAGGTTCCTGTAGCGACTGTATACCTTGTGCCTTACCTCTACGCTCTGGACGGAGAGAATAACAGGGTCGTAACATATCAGATTCAGAATCAGAGTATGTGGTATCCTGCATTTTCATTCGGAGGATTTCAGTCTGCTCAAAAGCCCATGGCGAAACCTACTAAGCTTGTAAAAGACGGATTGAATAATATTTATATACTTGATAAAAAACTAAAAACAGTTTTCAGGTACGATAACTTCGGCAATTACTTTAATTCATTCGAAAACGATAAGGTCTTATCGATTTCTGTTTTCAATAACACACTGTACATTCTGACAGAAACTGAAATACTGGTTTATGATTCGAAGAAGAACTCTTTTACAGGTAAAATACTTTTTGCCGAAAAAATAAATCCGGAAAAGATACAGGATTTTATGGTTTTTTCTTCCTCTAAATTTTATATACTTGAAAAGAACAAACTAATCGAATTCATTTTGAAATAATTAAAAAACGCATTATGTCAAAATCACTAAACAAAGTAACTTTAATCGGACACCTCGGAAGAGATCCTGAGTTAAAGTTCACGGCTGATGGAACTGCTTATGCAAGGTTTAGCGTGGCTACAAGTGATACTTATAAAAATAAAGAGGGCAAGGATGTAGATAGAACTGAATGGCACAACATTACTGTCTGGAGAAAACTTGCAGAGATTTGTGCACAGTATTTAAAGAAAGGCTCAAAGATTTATCTTGAAGGTAGAATCAGAAGTTATGTCGATCCTAAAGATGACAGCAAAAGGTATTATGGTATTGAAATGACCGACTTGCTTATGCTCGACAATAAGAAGTCTGATAAGCCGGAAGGTGCTAAAGATTCCGCACCCGATAATTTTATTCCGGAACCTAAGGGTGACGACGATTTACCATTTTAAACTATAAATCAGTAACCGGAATATGACAATCCCAAATATTCTTTCAATAATCAGGATTATCCTATCTCCGGTCTTTATTATTTTCTTTCTGAAAGATGATCCTTTCAGCAGGAGGATATCACTGCTTATATTCTTTATTGCCGTTTTAACGGACTGGTACGACGGCTGGCATGCGCGTAAATATAAGTCTATTACTAACTTTGGTATTTTTATAGACCCGCTTGCAGATAAAGTTCTCACTTCATTCGCATTCTATCTTTTTTATCTGCTGGGCTTTATGCCGCTGTGGATGCTTGTGATAATAGTACTGCGTGACATAGTCGTTACTTTCATTCGTTCATACGACGAATACAAAGGCCTGATAATGAAAACTTCATTTATCGCCAAGACCAAAACTTTTATCCAGATGACGTATCTTTTTGCGATACTCTCATTACTGGTTCTCATTACTTATCCCATCGGTGATTCAAATATACAGGCAATAAATGATTTCATATTTAAATCACAGATAAATTACTATCTGCTGGTGCTCGTTACATTGCTAACACTGTACACAGGTATAGATTATCTGCTGAAGAAACAATACATCCCTAAGAATGAGATTAATTAAAACTAAAAAGATAATTGATGAAAGCGTCAGGATAGATTTCTTCACGATGTTTCTGGCTTCTGCATGTTTTACAGGTTATTTTCCTGTTGCCAGCGGAACAGTGGGAAGTCTATTCGCAGCACTGTTTGTGCTTATTCCCGGATTCTATTCCCCGGTTGTACTTCTTACTCTTTCTTTAATATTTTTCTTCGTTGGTGTTGTAGTTTCAAACAGGATGATGCAGCGCTACGGAGAAGACCCGTCAGTCGTAGTGATTGACGAAGTAATAGGTGTGTGGATAAGTTTATTTATTATTTCTATGTTCGGGTATAATAACATACTTCTTGTTTCAGTTTTATCATTTCTGACATTCAGATTCTTCGATATACTTAAAATATTTCCAGGTAATTATTTTGACAGGATGAACAGCGGAACGGGGATTATGATGGATGATGTAATTGCCGGTGTTTACAGTGGATTTGCATCTGTTTTATTAATCAAAGTATATTTAAGTATATGGTAACCGCTAAAGTCATATCAATTGGCGATGAAATTCTTATCGGGCAGATTGTAAACACAAATGCTTCTTACATTAATGATAAACTTTTCTCTATAGGTGTTCAGGTAAAGAAAGTTGTTACAATAGGGGATAACAGAGAAGACCTCATTCACGAACTTCACGACTCAATGCAGAATTACGATATTACTTTAATTACGGGCGGGCTTGGTCCAACGCACGATGATATCACAAAACCTATACTCGTTGAGTTTTTTAATGATGAACTTGTACTCGACGAGGAAGTGCTTAAAAAGGTTAGAAGTATTTTCGAAAGCAGAAACGTACTGATGCCGGAGACTAATGTCGGGCAGGCTATGAAACCGTCGCGGTCAAAAGTTATATGGAATGATAATGGTACAGCTCCGGGAATATACATGGAAGAGGAAGGCAGGGTATTTATCGCAATGCCGGGTGTCCCATTCGAAATGAAAGCTATGATGGAAAACTCAGTTCTTTCACTTTTAAAAGCAAAGTTTCTTCAGAATCAGGAATATGTACTCAAAAATAAAACACTGCTCACTACAGGAATCGGTGAGTCATTCCTTTTTGAAAGCATAGGTAATCTGGATGAACTTCTTAAAGGACAGAAAATGGCTTTCCTTCCATCACCTTACGGAGTAAGACTCAGGATAGACGTTAAAACTCCTTCTACGGAAGAAGCAGACTCTGAAATCAGCAGGATTGAAAAAGAACTTTACTCAAAAGTGGGTGAATATATTTACGGTGAGAATGATGATCTGCTTGAAAAGACAGTTGGCGACTTATTAAGAAATAAAGGATTAACACTGGCAACAGCTGAATCCTGCACCGGCGGATTCATATCACAGAGAATTACCGATATCAGCGGCAGTTCTGAATATTTTAAAGGTGGAGTGATTTCTTATTCAAACGAAGCAAAAGAGAATCTTATCAATGTAAATAAAGATACACTTATGAAATACGGTGCTGTCAGCAGTGAAACTGCAGTGGAAATGGCTGTTGGTGTAAGGAAGCTGATGAAAGCAGAGGTAGGAATTTCGGCAACAGGTATTGCAGGTCCAACCGGTGCTACTGAAACAAAACCTGTCGGACTTACATACATCGCAATATCAATCGGTGATAAAGTTTATTCTAAAGAACTGTTCCTTGGAGATAACCGCCATCGTAACAGAATCCGCGCAGCTCAGGCAGCATTGAATATGCTGCGGAAAGAACTCCTTCTTGTTTAATTCATAATTACATCCCTCATTTACATTCAGTGCAATAGCATTTCATTGAAATTAATTTAAGTTTATATTGTTCAACAAATTAAGAATATTTAAAAGAGTCAAAGACAGAATTAATGAAAAGATTATTACTTTTGATGCTCGTCCTTTCGAATGTTGGATGGGCTCAGCTTTACCAGGGACCTGCCTCGGGTTCGGTTCCAAACGGTGTTATAGTTTCTACAGGTACGTCGTTCGATATGTACTCAGGAAATAAACTATCGCCTTACGTCAAAAAGAAGTTAAGAAATAAAATTAACTTTCAGCAATATCCTGATTATATGAACACAGTTGCTCCTAAAGCACCTGCGGGATCGAATTATTTTAATGATCCGCTTGCCGGTGTTCAGTCAGATGCACCAGACCCGACAGTATTTAAGAGTTATCAGGGATTTAATGACCCGGGTTCGTATATACCACCTGATTTATACATAGCAGTTGGACCTTCGCATGTCATCGGAGTTGATAACGGTCGATTTCGTATATGGGATAAAGAAGGCAAACTTTTGAAAACTATAAATGCCGATGCATGGTTTGGTACTACGCTTGCAGGTGTAGGTGCTTTTGACCCTAAAGTGATTTACGATCATTTTGCTAAACGCTGGGTTATGGTATGGCTTGACCAGGATGATGCTTCAGCCAGAGGATATTATCTCGTTTCTGTCTCAACTGACTCAATTCCTTTGGGTACCTGGTATAATTACGCTTTGCCATCAACACTTAACGGAACGACAAACTCAAACAGCTGGGGAGATTATCAGGGAGTCGGTTTCGACAATCAGGCAATTTATCTCACTTCAAATCAGTTTGCATTCGGTGGCAATTTTCAGGGTACTAAAATCAGAATCATAAATAAAGCAGATTTATACGCAAACACCGCAGGTCCTGTAAACTGGAAAGATTTATGGGATATACGCGAACCTTCAGGTCTTGCAAGAACATTTGGTGCCAGACCAACAATTATGTATTCAACATCATCTGAATATTATCTGCTAGTCAATTCACCTTATAATACAGGTACTTACGTAACTTTGTACAGGATTACAAATCCGGTTACAAGTCCTGTTATGAATGCAGTTAACGTTCCTGTCACTTCTTATTCCGGTCCGCCTTCTGCAAACCAGCTTGGCGGCAGTTCGATGCTTATTGAAACCGGCGGTGTAAGTTTTAAGTATGAACCGATTTATAAGAACGGATTTCTGTGGGCCGTGCATTCAGTTAAGAACACAACCTATAATGCATATTCAAGTGTACGGTACATGAAAATAAATACTGCAACGAATTCAACAGTTGAAGATATAGAAATGGGTGCTAACGGCTACTGGCATTACTATCCTTCGCTTGCAGTTGATAAAGATAATAATATAGCAATCACATATTCACGCTCGGGAACCACAGAGTATATCGGTGCATTCTATACGACCCGTTTAAATACTGACCCTCCGGGTCTTAGCGGCAGCAGGCTTATTCAGGCAGGCAAGTCTAACTACGTAAAAGATTTTGGCGGCGGAAGAAACAGATGGGGTGATTATTCGGGAATATGGCTTGACCCGTCTGACCAGAATAATTTCTGGATGCTTACTGAATATGCAGAATCTCCTGCAAATAACTGGGGTGCATGGGTTGCCGGTGTACGTCTGATTCCTTTCACAGGTGCGAAAATGTACTCGGATAAAGATTCTCTTGATTTCGGAGTGAAGGAAGTTTCTTATCCTTCAGATACTTTAATGATAACATTAACTTCGCAGGGACAGGATACATTGCAGATAAGTAATATTCAACTTCCAAACGCGCAGTATCAGCTGCTAACGAGTGTCTCTTATCCCATTAAACTTGGTTATAATCAGACAAAAGATCTGAAGTTCAGATTCCTTCCGTCTGCTCCATCAACGAATAGAGACTCACTTACTATATTCAGCAACGATTCTCAAAAACCGCAGAGAAGAATTATACTAAAGTCAAAGGGATTCTTTATAAATCAGTCTGTTGCCGGAACGATATACGGCATCACCGGAAGTCAGTCAAATGGTGCTGCTATAACAATCAATAAAACTACCGGTACCGGTTCATTGCTGGGTCTTTCAGGATTCAGCGATATTACCGGCATTAGCATACGCCCATCTGATAATATTATGTTCGGTGTTACTGCAGGCTCTACAACAAGCAGGCTCGTCAGAGTTAATGCTTCTCAGGGTGATGCATATTCATACAAGGATATGCCTATCGGTGGTATCAGGACGATAGCTTTTGATGTAAACAATGACCTTTACTGTGCAACACAGAACGGTCTGCTTTATAAATATAACATTCAGACAAACGATACTCATTACATCGGGAATACTAATATAGCAAGTTTGTATTCAATAGCAGTAAATCCGGTTAACGGACAGCTCTGGGGAGTTGCCGTTAATAATAAAATATTTAAAATAAATAAGACAACTGCAACATCAAGTCAGGTTGGAACTCCCGGATTTACAATAACCCCAAGCATTACGTTCAACCATCAGGGAAAACTTTATGGTACATCGGGTCTTGGAGTTCAGGTAGGTGTTCTTATACAGTACGATACTGCTACGGGTGTTGCGACACAGATTGGTTCTACAGGTTTTACTTCAGTAAACTCAATCGCAATATCACAGCAAACAGTAGGTATAGAAAATATATCATCTGAGATACCGTCTCAGTACAGTCTGAAACAGAATTATCCAAATCCGTTTAATCCGGTGACTAATATTGTTTTCGAAGTACCGAAAAGCGGACTGGTTCACCTCTCAGTGTACGACGCACTTGGAAGGGAATTATCTGTACTCGTAAACGAAAATCTGAGTGCCGGAGTTTACAATTATAAATTCAATGCTTCAAATTTAGCAAGCGGAGTTTATTTCTATAAAATGACATCCTCTGATTTTTCTGCTGTTAAAAGAATGGCAGTTATAAAATAAACGTTATTTGTTAAGACTAAAGCCCTGATTTATTAATCAGGGCTTTTTTTATTTGCTCCCTTCAAAAGCCCAATGAGAATAAAAATGTAAAAACAATTCTTCTGTCAGTTATAATAATGGTTTTTATTATTCCCTATATTTCCTTAAATTTGCTTTAATTAAACTATTGTATTTGGACTTAAAAGTAATTGAGGTTACGGGGAAGAGCGATTTAAAGAAGTTTGTAAAGTTTCCTCTGAAATTGTATAAAGGTTCTAAGGAGTTTGTTCCTTCGTTAATATTCGATGAAATGAATACTCTTTCTCCTTCAAAGAACCCTGCTTACGAATACTGCGATGCAAAGCTATGGATTGCATACCGCGGAAATGAAGTCGTCGGCAGGATTGCGGGAATTATCAATCACAAGTTTATTGAAAAATGGAATAAGAAATCTATTAGGTTTGGATGGATAGACTTCGTTGATGATGAAGAAGTATCTGCTGCACTGATTAAAAAGGTTTACGACTGGGGCAAGGAAAACAATCTTGATGAAATACACGGACCGCTGGGCTTTACAGACCTCGACTATGAAGGTATGCTCGTTGATGGATTCAATGAACTAAGCACACTCGCCACAATTTACAACTACCCATACTATCCGAAGCACATGGAAAAGTTAGGGTTTGAAAAAGAAGTCGACTGGGTTGAATTTGAAATAAAAGTGCCGGAGAAGATTCCTGAAAAAGCAGACCGCGTTGCTAAGATAGTGATGGAAAAACTTAAGGTTAAAATGCTCGACGCAAAGAGTAAGAAGGATTTAGTACCATACGGCAAGGAGTTGTTTGACCTAATCAATGTGGCATTCAAAGATTTGTTTGGTTTTGTTACTCTTTCTGATAAGCAAATTCAGTATTACATAAAACAGTATCTTGGTTTTATTTCTCCCGACTATACTAAAATTATTATTGACGAGAACAGGAAACTTGCAGGATTTGTGATTGGTATGCCATCACTTTCCAGAGCACTTCAAAAGTCAAAAGGAAAGTTATTCCCGTTTGGTTTTATACATATGCTTAGAGCATTAAGCAAATCCAACAAGTATATTGATTTGTATCTCGGTGCTATACGTCCGGACCTGCAGGGTAAAGGCGTTGACGCTCTTTTAATGACAGAAATCACAAGGTCAAGCATAAAGAATAAAGTTATATCTGCTGAAACAAATATCGAACTTGAAACGAATGTTCTGGTTCAGAGCCACTGGAAGTATTTTGACGCCAGACAGCATAAAAGACGCAGGTGCTTTTATAAAAAGATTTTATAGTTAATATCAGATTTACGGGAACAAATTTACGTAATTGTTGTTTTATTAATTATATTTATAAACTTAAACCAAATGCTATGAAAAAACTAAGCTTACTATTTTCAGTTTTTGCTTTATTCTTTATCGTGAATATCGCAACATCACAAACCTTGTATTTCTGTGAAAGTGTGGACAGCAGGGGAAATCCTTCGGGTGAAAGCAGCACTTTCAATATCCCGCGCGGAGGCGGTTATTTCTATTTCCTGTGCAAATTACCTTATACAGTAGAATGTACAGAAGTTTATTATGATATTTACGATGTTTACGGTGATTATTCAGAGAATTACAATACATCAATTACGCAGGATGGGCTTGGCAAAGACTGGACATGGTTCTGGAAGAAAGTCACATTCTATACTCCGGGTTATTACCACGTCTATGTTAAAGACTGCTACGGAGCAACACTTGCATCATCTTATCTTACTATAAAGTTTAAATAGTTATCAAAAGGGCTGTGCTTTATCTGCACAGCCCTTATCTTTTTAAGGCGATAATCTTTTTATAAGCCAGTCATCATTCTCGTGCTTATAACATATTCTGTCATGAAGCCTGTTTTCTCTGCCCTGCCAGTATTCAAAGTAATCCGGATATAATTTATATCCTCCCCAGTATTGAGGTAATGGAATATCCTTGCTGTGGAATTTAATCAGGTATTTAAAGAACTTCTTCATTATTGTCATTCTGCTGTCAATTTCAGTGCTCTGATTTGAAGCCCATGCGCCCACCTTGCTTTTAAACGGTCTTTTTTTAAAATAAGCGAATGATTCTTCTTCAGATACTTTCTTCACTTTACCCTCTATCCTTATCTGTCTTTCCAGTTCGGGCCAGAAGAAAATCATAGATGCCTGATTGTTATCTGCAAGTTCTTTTCCTTTGCGGCTTTCATAATTAGTGTAGAAATAAAATCCTCCTCCGTCGTATCCTTTCATCAGCAATGTCCTTGCAGAGGGTTTTGCATTTTTGTCGGCAGTAGCGAGTATGAACGCAGTCGGTTCAAGAATCCCTGACTTCATTGTCTCGTTAAACCACTTATCAAATTGGTCAACAGGATTTATGCAAACATCTTTAACGTCTAAAGACTTTTGTTTGTAGTTAATTCTTATATTCTGTATTTCTTTATTCTCTGCCATCTTTTATTTAAATGTTAAGCCGTATCCGAACCTGTAATTATCATTTATAGTCACAGGAAGTTTACCCTTTGGTTTATTGTCTCCTGCTAATGTCTTCACAACTGCATCAATCACAACCTTGCTGTCGCCGTATGCTGCTATGTATCCGGGCACTTCGGGGAAGTTATCAAGCAGATATGGATTTCCGAAAGATATCACAATCACTTTCTTACCTTCGTAAGTAAGGAAGTTTACGTAATCTGCCTGTGATTCGTTCATTCCCACAGTTCCGCTTTTCATTTTCACTTTCACAAAAAGAGGAATTATATAATAATCGAATTCCTTCATTTGTTTAAATGCTGCTTCCAGACTTATTATATCGCCGTTTATGGATTTTGTCTTAATTACATTATTAAATGAACCGCCAAGTTTCTTAGTGAATTCTTCATAGAAGTACTGCGTATTCTCAGGCTCGTTTCCGTAGTACATTGAAAGTATAACGCATTTATCGTCTGTCGGTTTCTTTGGCAGTGGAAGCATTTCATCGTTGCGAACGAGCGTGATGGATTCTTCAGCAATCGTTTTCGCCACATCCTGAGCTACTTCGTCATTAATTGCAGCAAGCACTTTATCTTCAT
>CAIUQV010000180.1 GCA_903901375.1 uncultured Ignavibacteriota bacterium | reverse complement strand
CTCATGTGAGATGGAATTTAAAATTCTGCCAAAAATACCTCTCTTTTTCAGTAAACCTTCACCTATGACTGCGATAAGCGCAATGTTTCTTACGAAATCTATTTTTTCAATTATTTTTCCTTTGAAGGAATTCAGTATTTCCAAAGCATCTTCAGCGTCTTTATTTTCAATCAGAAGATTTATCGTTGTCTGAGAACTTACTGTCGCAAAAATATTAATTTTACTGGCAGACAATGCATCACCAATATTTCTTATTAATCCTGGCTTGTAACCAATACCTGTTCCGTGAATTCTTATCATCGAAATATTTTCGTTCTGAGAAATACTTTTCACGATGTTCTCTTCTATGTATGCATCCTGAACTATTAACGTTCCTTTGTTTTTCGGTTCGAGAAGATTTTTTACTGATATCGGAATTTCAAGAGGGGCAATTGGTTCAATCGTCAAAGGATGAAGGTTCTTTTTGCCAAAGTAGGTAAGTTCAGCTGCTTCAAAATATGAAAGTTTTTCAATCACGTTTGTATTCTCAACAATGTCAGGGTCTGCACTTGTAAAACCGTTGTCAAGTCGCCATATTTCAAGTTCAGTTGCGTCGAATCCGAATGCAATAACAGAAGCAGTGTAATCAGCACCACCTCTTCCAAATGTTGTAACTTTTCCGTCTGGAGTACTCCCGAAGAAGCCCGTAAATATTGGGATTACGCCGGAGTTATAAATATTATGCGCAAGAAAATTAAAATTTCTTTTAAACTCTTCAAGGTCAACTGTAGCATTTTCAAAATCGTCATCTGTTATCAGCCCTATTTTATCCGTCTCAACAACATTCGATTGTGTGCCGTTATCTTCGAGAACACCTGAAATAATTGAAGCAGAAATCCTCTCTCCATAACTTAAAATATATGCTCTTACTGCATCGGTGATTTCTTCAGTATAGCAGACACCATACAGAAGTCTTTCAACTTTTTTAATTAGTACTGTAATATTCTGAATCGTCTTATTGAAAACTTTATCATTTTTTATGGATTCCTGTGCAATATTATAATGGTATTCAGTCAGTGCACTTATAGTATCGCTTACATTCGTTTCTTTACCTTTAGCTTTATCAATTCCGTTTATTAATAAATCGGTCATTCCTTCCATTGCTGATACAACTACTACCGGAAAACTCTTTTCAGACATAATAATCTGTACGGCTTTCAGTATATTCTTCGAACCATTCAGGCAGTCACCTCCGAATTTTATTACTTTAACTATGTTCTTTTCCATATTTGCTATGTGTTAAGTATTCACATTATACAAAATTACAAATAATAAATGTTGTAAATAATGTAAATTTTTAGATATAATTTATACTGTAAAATGCAGTGTATTCAGGCCTTTGAGTAGAGACTAATCAGAGACCAAGGAGATACTGTGTTAATAATCAACCCAAAACATACCGTATGTTTTGTATGTTCTAATATTTTATTTCAATACTATTCCATAATTGGGATTATATTCAGTTCCATTTTTCCATAAAGCATATATAATGT
>CAIUQV010000179.1 GCA_903901375.1 uncultured Ignavibacteriota bacterium | reverse complement strand
CCTTTTCCATGTGCTGGCGCAGCCTGTCGATATCAAAACAGAACTGCGTCTGGATAAACTCCGCCCCCGCCTCATTAAAATAAAACTCCTTTTTTCCATTAAAGACTACCATTTTTTTTCAATTGAATATCTTGATTATTAACCTTATTTTCCGTAAAATTAATTTTTATAGATGGCTAAAGGATACAATGTTCTTTTTGTCACCAGTGAGGTGCTTCCTTATTCCAAAACTGGTGGTCTGGCAGATATTTCAAATTCGCTTCCACAGGCTATGAATTCGTTAGGGAATGAAGTCAGGATTATTACTCCCAAATACGGTCCCCTGGATGAAAGACGCTTGCAAATTCACGAGATAAAAAGGCTTAAAGACCTTACTATGACTATGAATGACAAGAGTTATAAGTTTAGCATTAAGTCTTCTTTTATTCATGGCAAAAATACAAAAGCACAGATGTATCTTCTTGAGAACAATGACTTTTTCAAGAATAAAGGTATTTATTTAAACAGTCGTACCAAAAAAGATTTTGATAATAACGATGACAGATTCTTGTTCTTCTGCAAAACTGTTATTGAAATTCTTGAAGTCCTTCAATGGAAACCGGATGTTATTCATTGCAATGACTGGCAGACTGCTCTTATTCCCGCATTACTTAAAACAGTTTATAAAGATAATACACATACAAAGGGAATCAAAACGGCACTTACTATTCATAACCTTGGGTATCAGGGTGATTTCCCTTATTCTACTTTCAAGAAAACAGGACTATCAGACAGCGTATACAATGAAATCGGTTTTCCAAAAGGCAGATTCAATTTCCTGAAAGCCGGAATTCACTATGCCGATAAAGTAACAACTGTATCTGAAAAGTATGCTGAAGAAATAAGAACTGATAAAGAATTTTCATGCGGTATGGAAGATGTGCTTTCCAGAAGAAAGAAAGATATATCAGGTATTTTAAACGGTATCGACAGAACAGTTTGGCATCCTACATTCGATAAAATTATTACTTATCGCTATACTTCTCAGGAAATTCCTTTAAAGTGGGAAAATAAAAGAGAACTTTTGAGTAAATTCAAGTTTGAAATGAAAGAAGGTGTTCCTTTACTTGGATTTATTAGCAGACTCGTTGAATCTAAGGGATTTGAATTGCTTAAGAAAGCACTGCCCGAACTGATGAAAGAAAACCTTCAGCTTATTATTTTAGGAACAGGTGAAGAAGAATACCATAAATTCCTCATCCAGGCTAAGAAGAAATACCCCAATAAACTTATTGTCGTACTCGATTTTGACGAAGAACTTGCTCACCACATTCAAGCTGGATGTGATATTATGCTCGCACCTTCTAAATACGAACCTTGTGGCTTAACTCATCTGTACAGCCTTACATACGGTACTATACCCGTGGCAAGAAATACAGGAGGTTTGGCAGATACTATTACAGATCATAAAAAGCCGGATGGAAACGGTTTCTTGTTTAACAAATTTGATGCCGGTGAATTCTTGAAAGCAATTAATACCGCTATCGGATTGTACAGAAAGAACAGACCAAAATGGAATCAGATGATTCGTAACGGTATGAGCGAGGATTTCTCTTGGAAAGTATCGGCTACAAAATACATGACTATGTACAAGAAATTAATTTCTTCCAAGTAGTATTTGATTTCTGAATTTGATTTAATCGTCGGTTTATGAAAAAGGCTGTTTTTTTAGACAGAGACGGTACTATTAATAATGAAGTAGATTATCTTTCAAGTATTTCAGACATTCTTATTTTTGACGGAGTCATTTCATCCCTTAAAAAGCTTAAAGATCAAGGATTTCTTAATCTTATAATCACAAATCAGTCCGGTATTGCCCGGGGATATTTCACTGAATCTGATTTACAAAGCATTCACGAAGAGTTTAATAAACAGCTTAATCACCAAGGAACTGCTTTAATCGATGAATTCTTTTATTCGCCATATCATGTCGACGGAATAATAAAAGAATACACAAAAGAATGCAATACTCGTAAGCCCGGAACAGGAATGATCGAACAGGCAGTTAAAAAGTATAATGTAGATATTGAAAACTCATTTTTCATTGGGGATTCACTGGTCGATATGCAATGTGCACTTAATGCAGGTTTAAAGAAAATCCTCGTTAAAACCGGTTACGGGTTACAGACTTTTGAACAATGCAAGGAAAAGAACATATTTATAGATTGTTTTGCAGACACTTTTCAGGATGCTGTAAATTTTATTATCAGCCAAAATAAGCAAAATTAGGTAAAACACTTATTTTATTTGGCATTACAAAGTCTCTACAAATTTAACATTGATTATATTATCTTTATCGTTTGTTATACAAAACAAGTAAATTTGGGAATAAAAATAAATAAATATCATAGATTAATAGCTTTATTTGTGGTTGTTTTCGGGATATCTGTTTTTCAGGCCTGTGAAAATAATCCAAGTGATTTAGGGCTTGAATTTATCCTGTCAGATACTTTAAACACAAAAGTATTGGATTCAAACAAAGATTCTATTCTGATAACTTCAAATAATTTTAAAAAGTATGTAAATACTTATACTTCAAATTATTTCTTCATCGGAAAATATCAGGGATATGAATCAAAGGCTCTTTTAAAAACCATTGGTGTTTCCGGCAGTTATGCAGGTGCAACAGTTTTGTCCGCATCACTGAAATTTAATTATTCAAAATATGCATATCAGGATACTACAGGTTCCGTATCTTTTAATGTGTATCCTCTGAACAAGAGTTTTGATTTTTCTAATATTACTTTCGATAGTGTAAATTCGGGTAATATAGGTTCAAATCAATTAAGTACTTATTCAGGTTCTCCGTCAGATACTAATGCTATTAATATTTCGTTTAGTACTGCCGTAGCTAAGGATTGGCTTGAGTATGCAGCGGATACAAGCTACGCATCAAAAAATTATGGAATAGCTTTTATTCCAAATTCTTCCTCCTCAACTATTAAAGGGTTTGGCGGACATTCTCAGTCATCTTCTAATGCAAATTTGATACCTAAAGTGGTTATCATAGCCAATAAAAACAATAAAACAGATACTCTTGTTTACGACCTTGAAACAATAAGCTTAAACAATGTTACTTCTTCCACTTATATTCAGGACAGATTTACCGTTCAGAATGGTATTAGTATTTATAACATACTGAATTTTGATTTATCAAAACTTCCGCGAAATTCTATAATTAATGAAGCATATTTAAGATTGAAACTGGATAAACCGGTTTCATATCTTCCCTCAGGTTCGTCAATGGAAATGTATTATTTTATGATGACTGACACTGTTACAAAAACCTTCGACGGAGGTACAAGTTTAATTTCCCTGATTGAAGATTCTGTTACTGTTTCCGTCAGGTTGACTAAGTATTTCCAGAAATGGAATTACGGTCTTGCTGCAAATTATGGCGTTATGTTTAAGAACCGGAATGATTTTTTGAATCTTGATAGATTTGTGTTTTATGGACCGGGTGTTCAGGATACTTCAAAGAGACCTAAATTATTAATTAGATATACACCGAGAGGATGAACAGGAAAATGAAAAATATATTTTATGTAATTATATTTGTGTTTGTAATTTCAAATTTGAGTTATTCTCAGGATGAATTCGGCGTTGGTTCTTTGTATTCAGCTTTTGGTATTGGGGATATGAGATATTCTGCAAGTATCAGAACAGATATGATGGGCATCCAGGGAATTGGGTTATTCGGTAATTATATTAATACTTTGAATCCTGCCTCAAACACTTATTTAAGGAATACATACGTTACACTTGGTTTGCGTGGATTGCTTTTGAATACTTCAAATTCTTCATTAACAGCAAAGTATTCAGATTTTAATGTCACAGGTTTTAACCTTGGTGTTCCGGTCTGGCTGGATAAAGGGTTGGTAGTTCAATTCGGCTTTAATCCTTATTCGGTTATGCAATATAAGATTTCTGGAACAGTCAATCAAAACGGTACTACTTTTACTGAAACATTTGCCGGGCTTGGCGGTATTACAAGACTTAATCTGGGTGTTTCTGGCAGACCCTTACGGTTTTTAAGTCTTGGAGCAGAATATAACTATGCTTTCGGTAATGTCAAAAATCTGACTTACTTTAATTTTAATTCTCCGTTTACATACAATACTTACATTAAATCTGAGAATGGACTAAACGGAAATTACTTTAAAGGCGGCGGTGTTCTCGAGCTTGGTTCATTGTTTCCAAGAAGTAAATTCTTTGAGAATTTTAACATTGGTTTCTTTTATCAGACTAAATTTAACCTTAGCTCTAATGTCGACGAAATTCATTTAACAAGTCTTGGCGTCTTAGATACTACAAGAAGTTTGTATTCTGACGTTACTATTCCTGAAAGTTACGGTTTCGGTTTATCTAAACAATTCGGCAGACAGCTTGTTGTTTCAACAGATATAATGTTTCAGAATTTCAGTAAATTTAAGTCCACATCATTGCTTCCAGCAAACTATCAGGATAATTTCAGATATGGAATTGGTATAGAAATACTGCCAAAGATTGGTTCTGATAAAACATTCTTTGAGGCATTGACTTATAGAATGGGGTTTTCGTATGACAATTCATTCTTTAAGCTGAATAATGAATATATTAATAATTATGCTGCAAATTTTGGGGTCGCAGTTCCAATTAATACTGAAAATGCAATCGAACTTGGTTTTACTCTCGGAACAAGAGGAAATACTAATTCAGGTATAGTAAAAGATAATTATTTAAAATTTAACCTTGGATTGAACTTTGGTGAATTCTGGTTCCTCAGACCCAGAGATGAAGACAGATAATTTCTATAAATATGAAAATCGTAATAGGTTCAGACCATAGAGGATTTACCCTAAAAGAAGAATTAATCAAATTTTTTAAGGAGTCTTCTGTAGACTTTAAAGACGTTGGTACAAATTCTACTGATAGCACAGATTATCCTGATTATGCAAAGCTTGTTGGTGAATCAATAATGAAAGACGGATATAATTTCGGAATTCTTATTTGCGGCAGCGGAATTGGTGTTTCAATTGCCGCTAACAAAGTCAAAGGCATCAGAGCTGTTAATGCTACGAGTAACAATATGGCTGAAATGGCACGTAAACATAATGATGCAAATGTTATCTGCTTCGGTTCAGATTTTATTGATATTGATAAAGCAAAGAGATTTCTCGAAATTTTTATTAACACCGGCTTTGAAGGCGGTGAAAGGCATATTCGCAGAATACAAAAACTAGAAAACATTTAATTATATACTATTATGAGTACCTTAAAAAATAAAGATCCACAGATTTTTGAATCACTCGAAAATGAAGCAAACAGACAGGCAAAAAAACTTGAAATGATTGCTTCTGAAAATTTTGTTTCTGAAGGTGTAATGGAAGCTTTGGGCTCCACATTAACTAATAAATATGCCGAAGGTTATCCCGGAAAAAGATATTATGGCGGATGTGAATACGTTGATGTCGCAGAAGACCTCGCAAGAGACCGTGCTAAAGAATTATTCGGTGCCGAATATGCAAATGTTCAGCCGCATTCAGGTAGCACTGCAAATATGGCAGTCTACTTTTCGTTTCTGAATCCCGGTGATAAAGTAATGGGAATGGATTTATCTCAGGGAGGTCATTTGACCCATGGCTCGCCTGTTAATTTTTCGGGTCAGTTGTATAAATTTGTTCCTTACGGCTTGAATCCTGATACTGAAATGCTTGATTATGATATGGTACTTGACGCTGCAATGAAAGAAAAACCAAAGATGATTACCGTAGGAGCAAGTGCTTATTCAAGAAATATTGATTATAAGAAATTTCGTGAAATCGCCGATAAAGTAGGTGCGTTTCTTTTTGCTGATATTGCTCATCCTGCTGGTCTCATCGCAAAGAAATTGCTCGATGATCCGATTCCGTATTGCCATGTCGTAGCAACAACCACTCATAAAACTCTTCGCGGACCAAGAGGCGGAATGATATTGATTGGTAAGGACTATGATAATCCGTTCGGAAAAGTTGCACCTAAATCCGGTAGGGTTAAGAAAATGTCTGAACTTATTGATTCCATGGTAATGCCCGGAATACAGGGTGGACCACTTATGCACGTTATTGCTGCAAAAGCTGTTGCTTATAAAGAAGCATTGCAACCCGAATTTCAGGTATATGCAGAACAGATTATTAAAAACGCTAAAGCACTGGCGGCTAAATTAGTATCTTTGGACTTTAAGATTATTTCAGGTGGAACCGATAATCATTTAATGCTTGTCGATTTAAGAAACAAAAACATTACTGGTAAAGCAACTCAGGAAGCACTAGATGATGTAGGTATTACTTGTAATAAAAATTCAGTGCCTTATGATGACAAAAGTCCTTTAGTTACGAGCGGAATTAGGCTTGGAACTCCTGCATTGACTACAAGGGGATTTAAGGAACAGGATATGGAATTGATTGCAGAGTTAATAAATAAGGTTGTTACAAAACCACAGGACGAGAAAACTAAAACTGAGGTAAGAGAAGCTGTCGCAGAATTATCTGCACGTTTCCCGTTGTATGGCAGATAACAGTGAAATGGGATTCCTTGACCATCTTGAAGAACTTAGATGGAGGATTATAAAAACACTTATTGGGGTTGTTGTTGGTTCTTTGATTACGTTCTTTTTTATAGATTGGATAATGGATTCTGTTCTTTTTGCTCCTGCAACTAAAACTGTACCACCTTTATCTATTATTAACATTCGCCCTT
>CAIUQV010000178.1 GCA_903901375.1 uncultured Ignavibacteriota bacterium | reverse complement strand
TTGTTGGTGTTTTAATAAGAAGAAATGCAATGATAATATTTATGTGTATTGAATTAATGCTTAATGCAGTAAACTTGTCATTGGTGGCATTTTCAACATTTCTTGGCAATGACACAGGCCAGATATTTGTATTTTTTGTTATGACGGTTGCTGCAGCAGAGGCAGCAGTTGGACTTGCAATAGTTATTTCTTTATTCAGGAATAAAGAAACATTAAATATAGACAAAATTAACGTATTAAAATGGTAAATTGATGCAGAATTATTTTATCTTAATTGTTGTATTACCGTTATTTGGTTTTTTAATCAATTTATTTTTTGGTAAAAAACTGAATTCTGAGAAGTTATCAGGATGGCTGGCTTCCCTTTTCGTGTTTATTCCATTTCTTATAGGCATTTGCATGCTTTTTCAGTTATTAAAATTACCTCCTGAATCGAGAAAAATTGTATATACCTACTTTAACTGGTTTAATGCAGGTACATTTAATGTTGATTATTCATTCGTTATTGACCCGCTTTCACTTGTTATGATTCTGGTTGTAACAGGAATCGGATTCCTGATTCATGTATATTCTATAGGTTATATGCATGGAGATGAAGGTTTTCCAAGGTTCTTTTCCTATCTGAATCTATTCATTTTTGCAATGCTTCACCTCATTTTAGCAGATAATTTTCTACTGATTTTTCTGGGATGGGAAGGTGTGGGATTATGTTCTTATTTATTAATAGGATTCTGGTATGAAAAGAAATTTACCGGTGATGCAGCTAAAAAGGCATTTATTGTAAACCGAATTGGTGATTTCGGTTTTATGACTGCAATGTTTCTTGTTTTCACAAATTTCAGTACATTAAATATCTCAACTTTTACCGGAAATATTGCCGGAATGCAGGTAAATGCTCCCCTTCTTGTTGCTATTGCCATTTTATTCTTTGTTGGAGCTACAGGTAAATCTGCACAGATACCATTATTTGTATGGCTCCCTGATGCAATGGCCGGTCCGACACCGGTTTCTGCTTTAATTCATGCTGCAACAATGGTCACAGCTGGTGTATACTTAATTGCCAGAACTTCCCTGCTTTATGCTTTAGCACCTACAGCAAGTAGTGTTATATTAATTGTTGGAATAATTACAGCTATCTTATCTGCAACTATAGCGCTTAAGCAAAATGATATAAAGAAGATACTAGCATATTCTACTGTTTCTCAACTGGGTTTTATGTTTATAGCATTAGGAACCCATTCTTATGTAGCGGCTGTATTTCATCTTGTTACGCATGCATTTTTTAAGGCTTTAATGTTCTTAGGTAGCGGTTCTGTGATACATGGTATGCATGAAGAACAGGATATAAGAAATATGGGCGGCTTAAAGGACAAAATGAAAATCACATACATCACATTTCTAATAGGAGCAATTGCCATTTCGGGTATTCCACCATTTTCGGGATTTTTCAGCAAAGACGAGATATTATACAAGACATTTATAAATGCAGGAATAATCCCCTATTTACTCGTATTAATTACTGCCGGATTCACGGCTTTTTATATGTTCAGATTAATAGGATTAACTTTTTACGGCAAACCAAGATATGATTCAAGTGTACATCCTCATGAATCACCGAATACAATGACAATTCCACTTATAATTCTTGCAGTTTTATCGATAATCGGTGGATTTATTAGTCTTCCTCATATAATCGGTTATAATGTGCTTGAGCACTGGTTTGAACCAGTATTTAGAAATGCCGAATTAGTTATAGAAAGTTATCATCCAGGTACTGAGCATTCAGCTCTTGTTGAAATAATACTGATATTTGTATCAATCATTGTAGCATCCATTTCTATATATATTTCATTTAAAAAGTTCTCAAAACAAGATAAATTTACTGAGGAAAGTGGAATTGGAAAGGTACTTGAAAACAAGTATTATTTAGATGAGATTTACGATAAGACAATAGTAAATCCAATTTTTAAAGTATCTGACTCATTTTTGTGGAAGATTTTTGATGTTAAAATAATTGACGGATTTGTTAACGGAATTGCAAGATTTTCATCGA